>DASTAO010000459.1:0-2255 GCA_035712525.1 Kapaibacterium sp. (SeqCode) | reverse complement strand
GTCTCCCGCTCTGTTTTTCGAAGAGTGAACCTAAAGTAACGGGAATGTAGTTTATTACAACACTTGCCCCACTTTTTGACACTCATATCAATCTGTTAGGGGAGTATGCCAGAGCTACCCAATATAGAACCGCTTATCAGGGCCGCTTCACGGGGCGATCGAAGAAGCGAGGAACGCCTTTTTTCCCTGTTATATAAATTCGTTACTGCGTCATTACGCAAGCATTGGCGTTCGAGCTTCAGCGAAGACGAACTCAATGATATCCTGATGAATACGCTCGAAAAATTACTGGCTACTTTTCGCGATCCGGAAAAGACCGAAAAGGTCATCGAGCAAGGCCGGATCTTCGGTTTTGTCCATGTCGTTGCCGAACATACAGCCCTCGACCAGAACCGTAAGTTAAAACGCCGGGATAAGGTCTTCCTGAGCTACGACGATACCCCTGACGATGATGCCTCCGGGAACTGGGAATCGAGGCTCCAACCGGTGCAGCCAAGCTCCGATATTGCCGACTTTATCCTCGGTGGAATGGAGACAACCAAAATTCTTTCAGAGATCGACCAAAAATATCGCAAGGTTATCGAGGAGCGCGTCGGCGGTCTCGAATACGAGGAAATAGCTGAAAACAATGGAATTAGCGTCCCTAACGCCCGCCAAATTTATAAGCGCGGCATCACAATGTTACGCCAGCGGTTGATCGCCAAAAATAAAAGTGTACTTTTTTCACTTTCCGTGTCACAAAGTGATGTCCTCAGGCGATTATACTTGAAAGAACAGATTGACACCCCATCCCCAGGCAACGAAGACGAAGCATTGGAAGCGTTTTATTCAGCGCTCGTCTCAAAAGGATTATTCATAATTTTCGTGACCATTGGAGTGTTATCATGACACAAGCACAACCAATCCTCGATCGCTTTGCTGACGCCTACGTCGTCGCGCTGCTAGATCATCAGAATCCGGGTCAGGTACTGTCGTCCTACGAACAAAGCCATCCGGAATTATCCCCTTCATTGCGGGAGCAGGCTAGTTCGCTCAATTCATTGTATGGTTTTCTCGGAACCGAGACGTTCGCTTCCGACGCTGAGATTTCGAATGTTTATGCTCAATTTGCCTTACCCGCTGCAGCGATGAGCAAAGCGGCAAAAAGTAAAGGTTTCTTTGCCCGTTCGGCAGGGATCTTTGCGATGCCGTCTTTTTCTTATCGTGTCGCATCGGTCTTAACAGTCGCGTTAGTTGCACTACTGTTATGGAGACCGTGGTCACCCACATCTCCGACGACACCCTCAATGGCGCCGGCCATTTCGGATACTCAGGGCCCAACCTCCGGTTCATCGAGTACCCGATCGAATCCCGTGGCATCTCCTTCTGCACCAACTACACCGGCGCCCGAACGCGGTGCAGAAGGAACGGACAGGGTAACTACTACTACTAATACCAGTACTAGCACTCCATCCGAAGAAACAAAACAACTTAAAGTTCTTACTTCAACACTCGACCTGACGGCTCCGAAGATCATTTCCGTAACTGCTACCGGTAATGGAGTTGTCGTAGCCGAATGGGCTCCGGTCAAGAATGCTTCGAACTATATCATCGAAGTCAAGACCGATGCCGATGCCGATTTCCGCGCCGTCACTCATTCGACCCGCACCAAAGCATCGGTGAATTCATTGCCCGTCGGCCAGACTACCGTTCGCATCATGGCTGCCAACGGCGAACATAAAGGACCGCCCTCAAGCGGAGTAGCAATCGAAGTTTTTTAACGTATTACACTCTCGATCTAAAAAGGCCTTTGCAACTTATTGCAAAGGCTTTTTTATTCTATATGATTATTATAGTTCTCTTAGCGCCGTAGGTGCGGCCTGTTTGTAGTACTGCTACCAACAAAAATAAATATAGCTCCGTAGGAGCGGTCTGTTACCGACCGTTTGAACAGACCGCTCCTACGGAGCTCTAACAGTGATTAATTTACACTCTACAAACAGGTCGCACCTACGGCGCTCATTTGAAAACAGGATTCATACTTTAGAACCAATATCTGTCTAAGGCAATAAGGGAACCAAGTCCTATTTCTGCGGGTAGATTGGCCTATAATAGCGTCATCAGTGAGCCTTCGATCATACATTGCTCTGCTGTTTTGTTTCCTCATGTATTCTGCGGTTCTTGCAGAAGGCATCGAGAACTACCAAAATTTTCAGCGGCGCATCGACTCGCTCTATTATGCTGCCGATTATCAGAGCGGTGCCGAGCTTCTTCGC
>DASTAO010000458.1:0-9876 GCA_035712525.1 Kapaibacterium sp. (SeqCode) | reverse complement strand
GTCAAACTCCCTATCATTCCACCACTAAAATTACTAATGTTTATCGGATAGGCAATGCCTTCGAGATAATCGATCTTAGCCGGAGGATTATTAAATATGCCGCGGTAATCCAAGCGTTTATCAGTTGCGGCGGCGGTTATCTCACCGGTCACATGAATTTCCGTCAGGGTATATGGCATGCTAATCTTGTTTCCAGAAGCAAGCGCTGCAAAGGCACCGGTCCCTTGTTCGAGTAATTGGCCGACTCGAAGCGAATCGGTGAACGATAACAACGCATGAAGCATATCGTAATCGTAAGCACGAGCAATAATGCCGGTCTGGAACGCTGAAAGATTTTCAAAATGGTGGATCCTTCCATCCGCTGAAAGAACATAGCGAATCGTTTGGCCTAAGAATTGGGCTCGGGGTAATGCCCTGATATCGCGTAAGCGATTGCCGATATCGTAATCGTTATTTGAATTAAAGCGGAAATATTCGTTACGATCGGTCACTTCCGAAACAAAGATCTTCGTCATGACAGAATCGAGTGTCGCGGCAACAAGAGCACTGCCGTCAGGATAGACTTTATCGATATTCTCGGTGAAGTGATAGGTAGTAAAACGGGTGCTGGGCTCGACAAGAGCACTATCGACCTGGGAGAACTGCTGGGTCAGCCGCAGCATCTCATTCAAGACGACATGATAGCTGCCGCCTTCTTTAAAAGTAATTTTCGGTTGTGGCTTTTTATCGGCAAGAAATAGTGCCGGTAGCAATAACGCAAATAGTAATCCTTTACCCATTCGAATCCCTTATCTGTTCAAATATCATTAGTGCTGCAAGAGTCATTCCATCCCAAAGCTGTCCTGAACGAATGGCAGCATGGCATTCGTCAATGCTTAATTCCAGAAGCTCGAATTCTTCGGTTGGCTCGGGAGTAGCAACGTTCTTCTTCAGGTCTGAAGCCATAAACACCGTACAAAGCTCGTCTGTTACCCCATTCATAGGGTTGAAAATCCCGAGCTCTCTCAATCGGCCGGCCTCGAAACCGGTTTCTTCCTTTAATTCTCGATAAGCGGCATCGGAAGCACTTTGTTCTTCTTTGATGCCACCCCCAGGAAATTCTATACTTACTCGCCCATTCAAATAGCGAAATTGCTTCACAAAGACCAAATTGCCTTCTGCTGTGACGGGAATCACCATCGCCGAACCCGGGGTATGAACGAAGTAATACTCCCCCTCGCTTCCATCGGGCAGCCGATACTGGTCATGCCGATATTCCCACCAGGGATTTTTATCGATCGTCCGGCCGCTCGTCTTTTCAAGCACTGTAAGCATATCTTTAGTAAGACAACTGAGAGTGTATTTCGGTGCAAGTTTTTTAATAATTGGCGTAATTTCAATAATTAAGGGCAAAATTAATTCCTAAACCCATTCCATAAAACCCCTGTTATACCCGCCCTATGATCATCCTTACCGGCGGAGCGGGATTTATTGGCAGCGTTGTCCTGAAGCGGTTGAACGCCGAAGGATATACGGATATCTACGTCGTCGATTCGCTTGATGAAAGTGAAAAATGGAAGAACCTGACCGGTAAAGTCTTCACCGATTACTTCGATAAAAAAGATTTTCTTCCTAAGCTCCCCTCCTTCGATCCGAAAACCTGCGAAGCCATCATTCATCTCGGTGCCTGTACTTCGACTACCGAGACCGATGCCGATTATCTGATGTCGAATAACTATGAGTATAGTAAAACGCTTGCCTCCTGGTGCTTCGAACATAATATCAGGTTTATCTACGCATCGAGTGCGGCAACTTACGGCAACGGCGATCTTGGATTTTCGGATGATACTTCAATCCTCGATATGTTAAAGCCGATGAATCTCTATGGCTATTCGAAGCACATCTTTGATCAATGGCTATTACATCAAGGACTCGACCAGAAATGCGCCGGCTTGAAATTCTTCAATGTCTTCGGGCCGAATGAGTATCATAAAGGCAGCATGGCAAGCTTGATCTATAAAGCGTATTTCCAGATCAAAGAACGCCATAGTGTCAATCTCTTCAAATCCTATCATCCGGATTATAAAGACGGCGAATCGCTCCGGGATTTTATTTATGTCAACGATTGTGCCGATGTCATCTTGTGGCTTTTGAAGAACCCAACGGCTAATGGCATCTTTAATCTTGGCCGCGGCGAGGCAGTGACCTGGAATTCGATCGTTACTTCAGTCTTTTATGCGATGGATATGAAGCCAAAGATCCATTACATCGAGATGCCCGATGAGATACGCCCGAACTATCAATACTACACGAAGGCTGAAATGGGCAAGCTACGTGAGGTCGGTTATGAAAAACCGTTTACGGATATCACCGACGCTGTCCACGATTATGTTCGTGAGTATCTCAGCAAAGAAAATCCCTATCTATAATGAGATAGCATAGTAACATAAATTACAATATTCCTGAATCTCATCCGTCCCATTTGCGTAGAGACCCGAAAATCTCACTACTATTCTATTATCTATATCTAAATGAAATCTATACGAGTTAGTATAATTCTAACTATCATAGCTCTTACAACCGGCGTTTCCGTATCGAAAGGGGCACTGCTTGATTCCACCGAAGCTCTCGTTTCGGGGTATATCAAGGATTCCACTACCGGTGAGACGATCATCGGAGCATCGGTTCGGGCAAAAGCGCTTAAGCGCGGTGTGATCTCAAATAAGAGTGGTTACTATGCCCTTTATCTTCCTACCGATCAGGATATCCTGCTCGAAGTAAGCTATCTTGGGTACAAGCCGTATGCAAAAAGGATACATCTGAGCGAGAGCCAACAATTGACGAATAATATTTTTCTCGTCCCGACAAGTTTACAGGGCGAAGAAGTTGTCGTCATGACCGATCGGCAAAAGGAGCATCGCGAATCGCCGCAGGTCTCTGCTGTTTCGATCAAACCGAATGAAGTAGCGAACTTACCGAAAGCCGGAGAAGCCGACATTTTTCGCATCCTTCAATTGCTTCCGGGTGTGCAGACGATTAGTGAAGTTTCGGCCGGTTTATATATTCGTGGCGGCTCGCCCGATCAAAATCTGATCTTACTTGATGGCAGCGTACTCTATAATCCAAATCACTTCTTCGGATTCTTTTCGACATTTAATTCCGACGCGATAAAGGATGTCGATCTCATTAAAGGTGGTTTCCCAGCCCAATATGGCGGCAGGTTATCAGCAGTGTTAAGCGTAACGAATAAAGACGGCGATCTTTATGCAACGCATGGAGCATTCACGGTTGGTCTTATCTCGAGTCGCGCCACGATCGAAACTCCGGTTGGCGATGGAGCCATAACAATTTCCGGAAGACGAACCTATGTCGATGCCATCTTAAGTGCGACCGGTTTGCAAAAATCGCTTGATCTTCCGAATTATTACTTCTACGACCTCAACGGAAAATTTACTCAGAATCTTGGAGACAATGATAAGATCGCAATCTCCGGATTTGGTGGACTCGATAAACTCTATTATGATAATGGCTCGCAGGCTTCGCAGGTCGATATCAGTTGGGGTAACCAATCCGGTGCTGCAAGTTGGACGCATTTATTTGCAAGTAATCTCTTTACGAAGTTTAATCTCAATGGGAGCCATTACTTTTCACTGCTAAAGTTCGGCCTTGGCAAAGATGCCTTTACATTCGACAACCAGATCCATGATTATACTTTCCATGGCGATCTCGAATATATTTCATCGGCATCGAATACAGTAAAGACCGGTGTACAGCTCTCATCCTATGACTTTCTGTTGAAGATCAACGTCGGTGATAATCCGCCGAACGCGAATATCGACCAGAAGCCTTATTACTTAGCGGCGTATGTCTCTGATGAGTGGAAGCCGAACGAACAATTGGCGATCACACCGGGATTACGAGTCGATGACATTACGACCAGCACCGAAATCGGGATTGATCCTCGTATGAGTGTCCGCTACATTGTTAATCCGGACCTGACACTTAAAGCAAGCTGGGGTATCTATCATCAATATCTCGATCTCGCTTCGAATCCCCTCTTCTCGGCATTCGATCTCTGGATGCCCGTCGATTCGACACAAGCCCCGCAGAAGGCGATTCAGTATGTACTCGGAATGTCGTGTGTACCATTCGAAGATTTTACCTTCGAAGTCGAAGCCTATTATAAAGACATGACGAATCTTGTCGAGTTAAAGCCAAATATCATTACCGGCAATAAACTTAGTGACGTATTCTTTGTCGGGTCAGGATATTCATACGGTATCGAATTCTTTTTACAAAAACAGATCGGCGATTGGACGGGATGGCTTGGTTATACTCTCGCTTACACCCGCAGAAAATTTGCTGCCATCAACGACGGTGAAGTGTTTCCGCCATCATACGATAGAAGGAATGACTTCAATGCAGTGCTTACCTACCGCTTGAACGATCGGTGGACACTCGGCTCCACGTTCGTCTATGCAACCGGACAGCCGTACTCGCAAACAGAAGCACTCTATAATGCTGCCGAACCTGATTATGGTGGTAAACTCATTCCGATCGAAGGCCCGAAGAACGGCTTGCGATTAGAGCCATACCATCGCCTCGATCTCTCGGCAACGTATTCGTTCTCACTCTGGAGTGAAAAGAAAAATGCTGAGCTAAACATCGACATTTATAATGTCTATAATCATCGAAACGTGTGGTTCCGCCGTATCAATACTGATACTTCGCCAGCAACTACCGAGGATGTTCGCCTCTTACCCGTATTACCCACCTTTGGTATCCAAGTAAAATTTTAAGGAATATGAAAAAGTTATTATTATTACCATTATTACTTATCGCACTCACTGGATGCGACGAAGCAATCGAATCGACTTATACACCGAAGATCGTCGTCGATGGGTTCATCTACGCCGGTGAACCGATCGACTCCGTTGTTCTTCATTATACGGTACCGTTTACTTCATCGTATGATGACTCGGCTTTTGCGATCACTGGCGCCGACGTTCGGGTGACCGTCGATGGAAATGAATTCCAGCTTCAGCCGATACCGAATAAACGCGGCCGATATTTTTTGCCGGCTTCATCGCTGATAGTTCAAGGAGGAAAAACCTATGACCTATCGGTTAAGGTAAATGACCTGAGTGTCCATTCGACAACGATCGTACCGATGCCAATCTCGATCACCAATCGCGATTCAGCATTTCCACCGGATAAAATACTTATCCTCGATACGAACGATGCAACAACGTTCAACTTTACATTGCTTGCCGGACCGACTCAGGCCGATCGTTTGTACATGCTTCAGGTAACCGCACTCGATACAACATTCGGCAAGGTGAATACCGGCCCGCAAGGCCCGCCGGTCGATACGAGTGCGTATGTCCGCTACTCATTCATTCAGACGGCACCGAATATTAAGATCTATTCGCGTCTTTTCGGTTGGTTCGGACCAAATAAGCTCACCTTCTTATCACTCGATAATAATTGGATCGATTATAAACGCGCTGTGGGCTATGGCTCCGATTCTTTTCTCCCCTACCAACCATCGCTCAGTCACGTCGACGGTGGTTACGGAGTCTGGGCAAGCGCCGCGAAGGATACGATAACGGTATTTCTGAAGGTAAAGAATTAAAGCTGTCATTCTGAGCAGAGCGAAGAATCTGAGCTTAATGTTGTCGAAAGCTCAGATTCTTCGCTTTGCTCATTCTTTTATAAACTGCAACGTCCGATCATCGACCTTTACTGAGTATGCACCGATAGGTAGGTGGCTAATGTCAAGCACCGTCTCGCCATCGCCGGCTTCATGCCGGAACACTTCTTGCCCAAGAACATTATAGACTCTTAAAGGCTCAGATGAAAGTTTAGTAGAGACTATTGTCAACTTTGAAGAAGCGGGATTTGGGAATACCGATAGAACAGATTCTGGCAACTGATTAACTACTTTTGCCGTAGCAGGTTCGCCTATTAAGACAGTATGGACACCTTCAATACAGATCGCTTTCTTATTATTAATCCTTATTATGTTATTAAGGTTTGAGACCATGTACGGTGACAGTAGAGTATCTGGCTGCCATGACTCGCCATTATCAGTTGTAACAAAAATATGATTTAGTCCCCTTCCAACTGCAATTCCGAATGTTCCATCCAAAATCACCATAGAATTTCTTGTTTGAACATAAAGTGAACATGAATCAACTATAACCCTCCAGGTGAGGCCACTATTAGTTGTTTTCATTATGAGGGCATAGTAGTTTAGAGCATTGTGAGTTTCCAAGGATTGAGCTCCAAGAATATAACCGGTACTTGAATTTTGGAAGTACATTCCAAATGTCTGTTTATCGAGAGTATCGTGATCGTATGGTTCATATATCTTTAAGCTATCCCACGATAGACCATAATTAGATGAATGAAAAAATTTCCCACGAGGCTTATCGCAGCAATAATAATTACCGTCACTAAATGCCCGACAACTAACTAAATAGGAGCTATCTGTAGTAGTCTTTTTAACCCAATTGCTTCCACCATCGGTGGTGAGAAAGATATCGCCTCCTTGATCCACTATCATCCCATGATTTTCGTCAAAAAAGGAAATGCTGGTAATATCCCAATCAGTTAGCTTTTTAATAGCTGTCCACGTCTTTCCTGCATCCACACTGCGAGTAAATATCCCTGAGTCTCCGGCAGCGAATAAATGCAAGGAATCTGCTGCTGATAAAACCTCAAACCTGCCCTTGACAGAAAATGGTGGTAATCCCATATCCGAAGTATCCCATGTTATCCCGCCATCTTCTGAGCGAAGCAACAGATGATAGTTAAATGCACCACCGTTGGGATAAGTACTGCCTATTATAGTAACATTTTTATCTTCAGTGCAGGTTATCGCTGTGACAGTGTAAGTACCCTTTTGAGAAAAGTGGTCTTCCCCATAGACAGGTTTCCATATCCATTGAGCAGAGCAAAGATTAGCAATTGCTAAAAAAATAGCAACGAAAAATATGTTTCGTAGTAGTACCATGCATAATTAACCATTGAATAAATCGAAGTGATTCCAAATATCATTTACATTTTTGCAGAAAATGCTGTTAGAATTCCTTCTTACACACAATTTATTGAAGCGATCTTTACTCATAGTTCTATTAATGTGTCTCTGGGCAGTAATGGCAACTGCCCAAGGGCTTATTGATTTTTCATCCCCGTGGTGGTCACCTGGGGCTATCACCTCGCTTCCGACGACTGATTCGCTCTATCGCTTGCCGCTCGTAAATTCACTCGATCTTGATTTCGATCATACCCTCTCGCTCTATCAGTGGAATGCAGCGACAAGGATAGCGATCGCAAAGACACCTAGCGTATTGTTCTCGCCGTCGGTCATTGTCACTGCCGAAACCCGTTCTAGGTTGCGCGAAGATACCAAGACCCGCACCAGCGAAGGAGCAGGCTTTGTCGAAGGAAAGTACCCGCTCAATTCAAACTCTCTTGCCGCAACATTCTCCTTATTCGGCACCTCCTATTCATTAAGTAATACGGCATCCGGATCTATCTATGATATCGGTACATTGCAAAACTTAAGCGACGGTTATGCGGTAGCTGGGGCGATCTATCAACCTACAAAAGAACTTTTCTTTTCCGCAGGCGCCGGTGCGGCAGTAAAATCTTTTTTATATGGAACCTCGGCCGGCTATATAGTCCAGACAAGAGATTCTCTCTACCCGGTACAGACTGGCGACGATGCGTATCTCGATGCCAATGCTTCGGTTGATGAACGCCGCTTCAATTCTCTCGATGAAACCATGCGCAATGACGGCGCAAAAATCCATTTAGTGACAGGCTTCGGAGAGCAGGGCTCTAATGATGCCACTGCAGGTATATCGTTAAAACGCCGCGACTTTTATTTTACCGTGGATTCCATTGCACCCCAGGCAAAACAACAGCGAAGCGAGTATGTCGTCGAACTGCGCGATGTTCTTAACTATCCCTTAGTTTTAAATCGATTAAACTTTATTCTTTCGGGAGAATATTATCCAAAATCGATTGATAGGACTGCCTCCGGGATAAACTTTAGCTCGGTTTCGCCAAGTTTTTTAACATCTTCGACCTTCCTTTTGCCATCGAGTACAACGGCCTTCGACCTGAATCTATCAGGCAGGTTGGAGTGGATACTTCCATCGAGTGAAATCCATTCACCCTCCGCATCACTTGAATGGCGTTTTACTGAAAACTCTGAATCGAACGAGATCACCCTCTCCGATCTTTCTTTTGCCTCTCAAGCATTGAAAGATCGCCTCTCGAGCATCTTCACCGCAACCAGCTTCGACGGCCAGCAATCAATGCTTTCTGTCAACGCATTGCTTCCGGTCTTTACAAAAGATGTTCTGCAGACTGCATTCTCATCGCGACTGTATCGCTATGATACTCCGAGTAGTGAAAACCATGACGACCGAGACGAACTCTATCTGAATTTCTCATTGCTTTACCACCACGATTTCAGTCCAAGACTCTCTTCAACGGCGCAGGTTCGGCTTTCCCAAAATCATCTTGTCTATTTAGCTGGTGATCGTAGTGCTCAGAATTTTACAGGAAAAACAATTTCGTTGCTACTTACCTCAACCTATACAGGTCCTCTCACTCACAATACCCTTTCAGCAGAGGTCTTCTCAAATTATTCGGTCTATGATTTCGATCTTCCACAATTCGAGCAACTCGGCGGCCGGGATTATCTCATTCGCGGACTTAATGCGACGGATAGTGCGATGATCTATCTTGGACGATCACCCATCGGATCCAATACACTGACTGCGTTCGAGACAAATCTAAATCTCCGGTTATATGAGCGCGGCGCTTATAATGCCCAAGCATTCAGCGAGCGGCCACTGCTATCAACGACAGAACTTTCGGCAGAAGCAACACTAAATTTTTCCGGTATCAACACAACTGCTCCGGCCCTTGTAAAGCTTGGTGCACGAGCGTTCTATCAGATCCGTTCTGCACCTCAAGCACTTAACGCAACATCGCTTTCTATACAAGAACGCATCAATAGACTGGGCCCACTTGTAACGATCATTCTTGATCGCGCATCGGTAAGCGGCCTTAGGTTATATTGCACAGTCTGGCATAGTATTATTGATCATGAAATTATTTCTCCCCAACAAACTACTTCTACGACATTAATTGAAGGACAGCTTGGTGTTCGATGGACTTTCTAAATTTTCAGCAGAAAAAAATATTAGGAAGTTCTCATTTAAATACTGACCGCTCGTACAGTCTGATAAAACAGAAAAAAAATGGGGAATCTCCAATCACACAAACATCGGGTTTTCAAACGCCTTTAAAAACTTTTGCTTATCTTTGTAGTGCCTACTTCCTTGCAGTACGCGCTTTTCGGAGCGTTGTGTACCGAAAGCGCGATTCAATTCTTGATCGTTTCAGTGTGCCGCTGCAAGAGAGAATGCCGCCAAAGGGATCGTACTCCCTGACTTATTTTTTTCGTATATTCGATCTGCTTTCATTAACCTGCTAACCTAGTGAGTATGATGAAAGCGAACCGGATTGTTGTTTTACTCACTCTCATTGTATACTATTATCTATGAATAAATCTGAACTCATTGAAGCAGTAGCGAAGTCGTCAGGCTTATCAAAGGCCGATAGCGATCGCGCTCTTTCTGCTGTTATCGATACCATCGGCAAAACCCTGAAAAAAGGTGGCACCGTTGCTCTTGTCGGCTTTGGAACCTTCAAAGTTTCTAAGCGCAATGCTCGCATGGGCCGCAATCCGCAAACCGGCGCTACGATCAAGATCGCAGCACGCAAAGTCCCCCGCTTCACCGCTGGTAAGGCTTTGAAGGATTCCGTTGCAAAGTAAACGAGTCCCAATCTTTACTGGAAACGCCTGCTCTA
>DASTAO010000457.1:0-2812 GCA_035712525.1 Kapaibacterium sp. (SeqCode) | reverse complement strand
CGATCCGTCACCTTTTGTGCGAACATCAATGGAGCACTCGCGCAATTCCCCGGTGAGGCTATCTACTTTTTCCGGAAGCGTTTGGGCACCATACCCATAAATGGAAATGGTTGAAGGATCGATCGAAGAAACTCCTGCTTTCGTGAGATCGCCGGATGTAATATGATACATCCCCTCGTCGCTGGTTGTGATCTCAAACCATTGCTCGGCCGATTGAGGAGAATTCTTGAATGCTGCGATCGATCGTAAGGCTACGTTAGTTACTTCACTCGACGCAGAATTGTATAACGAAGCATTATCCCCATTGATAAATAATGCATGAAAGAATGATGCTTCTTTTTGTGAGACAGGGCTCGCAGTACTCTTCTCACCCGGCAATACGATCTTGATCACCATATCGGTGATAAGAGTTATGCTACCTGCCGTAAGATCATATTGAACAGGATGAACGATAACATCGCTTTCATACGCTGCCCGGAAAATAGAGACTGGTGTCTGGCTGAGAATCAACGCCGGTGTATGATTACCATATGCTTCAGCATCGCGAATGTATTGAGTCTCGACTGAGCCATTGCGGGATTTCGGTGTACCTACAGGAGCGATAACACCGGAAATAACTCGTGTCTCTTTAGAGACAATGCTAACAATTGCAGGAGATGTTTTCGAAGCAACAAGCAACGGCAACTGCAAGTAAGATTCAGCAGGAGCGCCTTTGACAATTCCATTGGCAATACCACCGGTAAAGGTTACCGAAGTATATGATTCACCGGTTACCGGATCGGTAACGAGTTGCTGTTTAAAATCAGGGTGAATATGAAGGAGGATCTCAGTAGGGGTCGAAGAAAGGACTTCGTAACTCGAACGGACAGCTTTATCTTGGGCAATAGCAACGCGGACGCTTACCGCAAGCGAGAGGGTAACGGCAATAGTCGTGAGGATAAACCGAAAGCTATGTTTAGAATTTCTACGCATAAGAAGACATTCCCGGTTAATGAATACCAGTGTTGTCTTTAAACGCTCTATAATTGTATTTGATACAGCGGAGACGAATTCTTGCCCGAAAAAGGAGTGCAGACAAACCAGTCTGCTTGAACCCGGACCGCAAATACCGATTCAATAGTAGAAATTCTCGATAATCGCTTCCTTATATCAACTAAAATACGCAAAAAATGCCTATTAATAGGCTTTAACAGAGTATAAAAGCCATTTACAGCCAAAGAAGTTCGCCCCAAGGGCTGCTATAATAAAGACACGCGAGATCGCCAAATATCTCAGCCGGGAGGCCAATTTAATTGCCGGCCACCTAACAAATGGCAATGGATGTGGTCGACGCTTTGCCCGCCATCGCGATTACAGTTAAAGACGAGCCGGTACCCGCTTTCAGCTATTCCTTCATTAGCGGCAATCTCTTTCGCCCTGAAGATCACCTTACCAATAAGATCGGCATCGGAGGGAGTCAGGTCATTCAAAGTGGTTATAGGCTTCTTCGGGACGACAAGAATATGGACCGGGGCTTTCGGATCAATATCCCGAAAAGCTATCACATCATCATCTTCAAAAACGATCGCTGCCGGGATCTGCCGGGCGATGATCTTTTCAAATAAGGTCATATCCTTCTGGCATTAATTATTTAATTGGGCAAACCCACTTCCCTGCTCACTCGATAGCCGTCCGAGCATCAGTTGGAATTTTGCTTCTGCTCTATCGAAAATAATAACAGAGGTATCTCTCATTCCGCGGGCATATGGCCCAAAGTTAACAGAGTTTGTAAGACCTACTGGAGCAACGGCAAGAATACGCAGGCGGGGTTGGAAGTACTCATCCGGGCGACCGAATAAAAGCTTATCGGCCGGGCTCGGCAACGACTTGCCGGTTTCGCTTTCTAACATTCCTCCGCGTGGTTGATACTCAGAAGGAGCATTTAGCTTTGTGCCTTTTCCATAGAGATAAGCGATCGATGTAGCCGAATAAGAAATGCTTGGGAAAATGCCATTCTGACGGTTAGCGATAAAACCGGAATCGATCACAAACCTAAAATCAAGTGAATCCAGATGCTGGTTTTCTTTGGCGGATTCCCGCTCGCTCTGAAGCATTGATACTGTTTGTTCTCGCAGATCGCTTGCTGCTTCGGATCCACGATTGGTCGATAGGCCGTTAAGAATGCCTGCGGCGATCATTGCAATAAAGGCAAGCGAACGCAGGAAGCGATCGGCTAACCCACGACGTACAGCCGGACCGCGAGAATAACTCGAGGCCATGATGAAAAACATTGCCATCCAAATGAAAGCACTCGTTTCAAGCCCGATATGGTAGAGCAAAAATCCAAGCAGCGAGAAGCCTAGTAGAATAATACCGGCACGCTTTACCGATCGTGATTGCCAGGTGACTTCTTCCATCGGTAATAAAAATGCCCGCACTAACGAGGCTAATGCCAAGGCTACTACAACCATCGATATAACAGCCGCAATGATATCTGAACCGGGGAATCCCGCTTCCTGAACGTGGGGAGTTGCCGCAAGAGTAAATAAGAAATGATTAGTTGGGGAATCGGGAATGAAGCCGCTAGTCGAAAGCATGAAGATAGGCGCCGGCGAAAGAAAGCGCAATAGCAGCACAACACTGCCCGGAATTACAAGCCCAACAACCCGATTGAAATTCGATAGCCAACCCTGACTTAAGTGAACACTCCGGCGCTGCTCATTGGCAATGGCAACCGTAATAAGTGCAACCGCAAAAAATGCAAGAGCATGGCAAAGAGCGACGGCTGCAAAGCCGATCAGCAGCACATAATATGCCCCACTTCTCGGCCGGT
>DASTAO010000456.1:0-2743 GCA_035712525.1 Kapaibacterium sp. (SeqCode) | reverse complement strand
GGCATGCTTAATCCGATCATAGCAGCATTGGCGATGGCAATATCCAGTTTAGCCGTTGCACAGAATTCCTTGCGACTTAGAACGGAGGGGACAAATGCCTGAACTACTATTAGCATTCGGCGCTGGAATATTCTCAAGCCTCCATTGTATAGGAATGTGCGGGCCGATCGTAATGGGTTGTTCGACCGCACAATCCCCGCAGCCGATTCAGATTGATGTAATCGGGAGTGCCGGTGTCATTTCTTTCCGAAAACAATTTATCATTCCGCAAGCGCTTTATCATATCGGTAGGATTCTATCTTATGCAACAATTGGAGTATTTGCAGGAATATTTGGAGCGGCGGTTGTCCTTTCGGCAAGCATTCAACAGCCGGTTACGATAAGCCTTGGTGCGTTAATGATCCTTGCTGCATTATTTCAGCTTGATGGTATTAAGGTTGCGCGACGTAAAACTAGGCAAGGAAAAATGCTCGGCGTTCTAAGCGCGATCGTAAAATCTTCGTCGACGGAATCAAGATTTTTAGTGGGATTACTTACCCCGTTGCTGCCCTGCGGCTTGCTCTATGGGATGGTAATACATTCGGCGGCATTGCATTCGCCTCTGCTTGCAGCGGCGAGCATGTCATCGTTTGCTCTCGGTGCAGTGCCAGCGTTACTTGCGTTAGCCACTGTCTCGAATAAAGTCTCGGCAAGACTTAGAAAAAATGGCACAAGAATAGCAGCAGCATTTATTATCGTAATGGGTATCGTTACTATCTTGCGTGGAGCCGGGATCAATACCGACCCATTCAATACCCATGGCGATTCATCCTGCAGCAGCACAACACAAGTGTTAGATAAATAGAAAGGTATATTATGTTAGCTCGTATCTTAAGTCTCGTAGCACTCGTCACGTTAATAACGTTACTGGCGATCGGCTTACCGACTTTTATCAATTCATTCAACACCAATCCTTCGGTGCCGGCAATCGTCATGAGCGGCTTTGTTGTGCTGACGATTCTCGTCTGTGCTATCATGCTCTTATTGTTTGGCGTGCTCGGCATGGGTTCAAAAGCAACGAAAGCGGCAAACTAACTACCGTGAAATCACGATTCAGAGCGAAAGCTGTTACCTCGAGGTATTGGGTAAATGCAGCTGTGATCATTATCCTGCTGGGATTACCCGTATTTCATATTATAAAGTTCGATTTCTCCAACGGAGTATTCTTTGTGTTCGGTGAAGAGACAACTTGGCTGCACACGGTAACGATATTTCTTGCCTTTTGGGCTGGATCATACGTGATCACCTTGACGGCAGATTATATCTATGGCCGGTTATTTTGCGGCTGGATATGCTCGTGGGGTACACTCCTAAAAGCTCTCCGTTATACCGGCGATAAAGTTAAACGAAAAAAACTTTCCCCAATAGTTACCGAAGCTGCGACGTTCGCTGCTGCACTTATCTCGACGATAGGTCTATTGAATTGGTTCATCGACCTAACCATAATTGTCCGACCGTCGCATCCTGCATTTATTATCGTGCTGGCAATTACCGTCACCCTAGCTGCTATTGCCTTCGTGATGTTGAGATATGTCGGTTTACGATTTTGTCAGGAATTTTGCCCGATCGGCTTATATCTTGGTGTCGTTTCCCAAAAGCACATGATGCGAATCGATTTCGAACCGGCAAATTGTACGCTCGGAGAAGTCTGTGTGCATGATTGCCCAATGGCAATGGATCCACGGTTGCTTGCAACTGACGGAGAGATTAATACACATTCTCAATGTGTCCTCTGTTTCGATTGCATTTCTTCCTGCAATGCCTGCGCTGCAAAAGTCCCAGGCACAAAGCCATTAACAATTGGTATTAGCGCACAGCCGCTTGTCGAAGTCGATCTCGAAGAAGTATTAAAACAAATGGCGATCGATAAGAAAGAACGGATAAAAGCAAAACGAAAGACCCCGACTGCTATGGCCGAGACCTGATTAGACTGATCTTATTCCGAAATGGTTGATGCAAATGCAATTAAATGTCCATCCGGATCGGTAACATATCCAACAATATCCCCCCAATCTCTGATACTAACCGGGCTTACAACTCTTGCACCGAACCTGATCGATCGCTCAAAGCATTCGTCTACATTCTCAACATATAAGTATAGCTCACAGCGCGGAATGCCATGGGCCGTCTGTGGATGCGGCAAAGCAGTATCGATTATGGTTGCGATCCCCTTTTCAGGCATCAACCCAAGTTTGGAGGCATCGGATAACAAGAACTCCGTCATCCCTGGGACATCAAGGACAGGCTCAAGCTGTAGAATGTTTTGATAAAAATCGCGGCTTACCGACTGGTCGGAAACAAATAAAATGAATTGGGCTAATTTGATTGCTACCATTGCTACTCCCAGCTTGAGTTCTGACAATTAGAGTAAAGAAACATGCCTTCTCGTAAATTTTTTTTACTAATATTGTACGAAAATACTAAAAAAATCAACATATTAACTTTCTATCCGAAATGGCATAAATATTGACATAGTTACTGCCGTGAACGTACTAGAATTACACCCGCTGCTGGAAAAATACAATCGACCGGGCCCGAGATATACCAGCTATCCAACCGCCCCGGCATTTCGTGAGCAATTTCATTCCGATGAGCGAAAGGCAATGTTCGAACATGCCTCTCATAACCTTTCGCTCTATGTGCACCTGCCCTTTTGCGATACCCTCTGCTATTTTTGCGGCTGCACGATGCTTGTTTCGAACAA
>DASTAO010000455.1:0-10652 GCA_035712525.1 Kapaibacterium sp. (SeqCode) | reverse complement strand
TCGTCTATGCGCTGTATCTTTCCTTCACAAAGTATAAAACATTAATAACCGATACGATCTGGATCGGTTTTGATAACTACAAGCACCTCTTTTCCGATGAAGCCTTTAAGCAATCGCTGCTAAACACATTCATATTTGTCATTGGTACTATACCACTGACGATGATCTTCGCTCTATTCGGTGCGACATTGCTTTCACGAATAAAAAAGCTTCAGTATTTTTTCCAGTCAGCTCTGTTTCTGCCAAGCGTTACCTCTCTGGTTGTCATTGCCCTGATCTTTACAAATTTGTACTCATCCGGTGGGTATATCAACACGATACTAAAACTCATCGGCCTTCCTCATTCAGAAAAAGGCTGGTTGCTCGAACCATCGACGGCATTACCGGCAGTAATGGCAATGGACATTTGGGTGTCGGTCGGATATTATGCAGTGTTATTTGTAGCAGCGATCCAGAACATCCCAAGAGACTTATACGAAGTGGCTGATCTCGAAGGCGCAACAGCCTGGCAGCAATTTTGGAGGATTACACTGCCATCGATAAAGCCAACGATACTATTTGCACTCGTACTAAATACAATAAAAAGCTTCCAGGTCTTCACCGAGATCTACGTCCTAACCAAAGGCGGCCCCTTAGGGAGAACCTCCACCCTCGTCTACAGCGTCTACCAAAATGCTTTCGAGCGCGCCGACGGCATGGGCTATGCCTGCGCAGTGGCCTACGTCCTCTTCTTCATCATAGCGATCTTTTCAGCAGTAGAGTTCAGGATGCTGCGGGAACGATAGGTCAGGCACCCTCAATTAGTGTCACATTTCCAATATTAATCGTGTCATTACAACGGCATGTACCCTTTTCGCCTTATATCCTTCGTCTTCCTCCTGACTCTTGTAGGTATTTCTGCCAGAGCGCAATCCTCATTTTCCCATGATGTAAGTGCTGTTGCATTCTTATCCCCCGCCTGGCCGTATGCGTTTGGCCCTATTGGGTATCCATATCTTATCTCAATACGGCTTTCAAACCCCGGAGCAAGCACTGAAGATAATGTCCGAGTTGCCCTTTTTGTCCAAGAGAGAAATGGGCCGGTTGTGTTTCGCGATACGCTTTTGATCTCACATTTTCAGTCCGGTCGAACGTTTGATACCTCTTTTCAAAAGGCAGTTACCCCAACTAAGAAAACTACATACGATTTTACTGCCTTCTTTCTACTTTCTAATGACGAAAATAGAAGTAACGATACTGCGAAGGGTGTTTTGAAAATGGCCTTTTTATCAGATATTGCTTGCTCCGGCATTGTCTATCCGCAAGATGGCGATGCCGTTGTTTATAAAACCGATCTGAGCCCAATCGCTACGTTTATTAATAAAGGAGCGCAAGATTGCTATGATGTTCCTGTGCGAATGCAGATTCGCAGAGCAAGCAATAATGTTCTCGTATTCCAAGTGGATACAACACTTGATGGTATTTACCCTGATTCTCCTATTGTATCATTGAAACTACCATCTCACACCGCTGACGGAAGCACGACCCAACTGGCTCTCGGTGATTACAAGTTAGCAGTGATTGCTCGGCAGGGAGACGATGGCGATCGCTCAAACGATACTGCCTATACCCATTTTAAGATCGTACCCGGTAATCTCGTCAATGATATTGGTGTCGACCAAATATTATCTCCGTCAGTGAATACTAAGATAGTTGTCGATGCGCCAATAGCGGTGTCAGTTCGTTTTCGAAACGATGGGTCAGCCACACAGATAAATGCTCCGGTACGGTTAGTTATTAGAAATCAGGATAAAAGTATTGCCTTTACGAAAGAAGCGACTGTTTCTATTCAGGCAGGATCGAAGAACGATGTTACCTTCGCTTCCTTTGTACCAAAACCTGGTACGTATAATTGCACGGTGTATTGTTTATTACAATCGGATGAATATACCATTGACGATAGCAGCACCTTTGTTCTATCGGTCGGCTTATATTTCGACCGTTCCATAACGTCGATCTCATATCCCTCTTCTTCTGAATCGATCAAACCTGGAACACCAATTTCAGCAAGAGCCTTTTTTAGAAATATTAGTAATAACAATTCCACCTCTGATATTTTAGTTACTGCCCAGATCATCGCAAGAATGACTTCAAAGGTCGTCTTTAGCGCCGATACAATTATTCCAAAACAAATTATCCAGCCTGGAGATCCGGTCGAATTTGCCTTTCCGTCAAGTTTTGATGGGGTTGATACAAAAACGTTAGATACTGGATATTACCTGCTTCGAATATTTTACAGAGGCTCAGATTTTGATACGAAGAACGATACACTCTCTACCCCATTTCAGATTGGGATTACCTCAAGAGACATTAATGTAGCACTCCTTATTCTAAATCCTGCTGATAGCAGCAACCTCAGTCCCGGGAACGATAAAATATTTTCCTTCCGAGCGTTTAATAGTGGTATTAGCACGTTGCCAAGTGCTATATTCGAAGCATCAATTACTAATGATTATGGCGCAGTGGTATATTCAAAGACTATCACAAAAAAAGATTTTAGAAGTAGTCAAATTCTCGACACATCGTTCTTAGTTACCCTATCTCCCCGTGACCATTACACCGTAAAAGTCCTAAGTACACTTTCTACTGACCAATATAGCAATGACGATGCATTAGAAGGCCACTATTCAACCTACGACCCAGATATTTCAGCCGTTTCCATTACATCACCATTAAATGGACAGCATATAAAACAAGGTAGCTTCTTTAGCCCAACCTGTATTTTTCATTTTCCTTCGACGTATTATGATGTCGTGTATCAGCCGGTGCAAGTACTACTTCTGGATGCAGATACGGATATAGTAAAATATCGTGGATATACATCGATTCCTTTGCTGCGAGGTAATAACACTAACCAGACTGTCAGCTTTCCCTCATCTATGACGGGTCTCACCCTGAGCAGCATTTTACCTGGTAAGTACAAAATGGAAATAATAGCCTCAAGTTTAGATGACATTGTTCATTCTAATGATACGGCAACAACGTTTTTCACGATCACCGGGTCTAATGCTGTATCTGAATATAGTGCTTCATCGTTCGAAATACAACAAAATTTTCCAAATCCATTTTCTTCGTCAACAACCTTTACTTACTCGCTTCCGGAAGAAGGAAATATTTCTATTCGCATAATCGATATTACCGGTCGTCAGATTAAGCAATTGGAATCAAGTGAGATCGAATCGGCCGGCATCCACATGAAAACACTTTCGCTCGACGGACTTTCAGGAGGAACATACATCGTAGAACTGACTTTCAAAACCTCTTCAGGAACATCGATCACTAAACGAATACCGATCCAACACCTTAATTAACTCATCACTTCGAATACGTCACCACGATATTCATCGGTTTTTTAACGATTGCGTTTGCTGCCGCATCGGTGAGCTTCCATAAGCCAAATGGAAAGAGCTTTAGGACAGGGTGCATCCTGGCAAAGACCAATAGTTTATTATTAAAAGCAACCCAGGAAAAATCTGTCGATTTATTTAACGATTGCAGTACTCGCTCATCGAAGGAATGTAGATGAGCATTTATCGGCGTCATTTGCTGACAGTGAATGCACAATTCGTAGCGAAGCTTTTCTTTATACGGAGTAGAAATAATCACTCTTCCCCCTGGCTTGATAATCCGCACTGCTTCGGCAACAAAGGCTGCCGGATCGACAACGTGCTCGATGATCTCCGCTGCGATCACAGCATCGAATGAATTATTGGCAAATGGCAAGGCGAAAGCATCACCTGCAACGCCAAAATGCTTTTCGCTTGGAAATCGCCTCAATGCTTCCGAAGGATTTTTCTCCGACGCATCGAGCGAATAAACGATCTTTCCTTGAGGCAGAAACGTCCTCGCAACCCAGGCAGAGCCGCAGCCGATATCAAGAATGGTCTTCGCCGATTGCGGCATGAACTTTGCGGTATACTCCCGCACCCGCCGCTCACTATGTTCAGTGGCGCCGTGATGCACTGCGAAATAATCAAATTTCTCGGCGTCGGTTTTGTAGTGGAGTAGATAATCGAACTCGGCTGTCAGTTCTGAGTTTTGAGCGGTAAGTTTTGAGTTACTCCGAGCTTCACTCTTGAGGAGGATAGGTATTCCCTTTCTTACCGGATAGGTTAGTGAGCAGTGAGAGCAGCTAAAACCTGATTCATTCTTTACTAATGGAGTTTTGCAGATTGGGCAAGCAAATGAAACAGGCAACTCCATTTTAATTTTAGATCCTAATTATTAATTCTTACGCAGAACCCAGATACGCTTTCTTAACTTCTTCGTTAGCGGCAAGTGACGCAGCATCGCCTTCAAGCACGATCTTTCCTGTCTCGAGAACATACCCACGCTTTGCAATACCAAGTGCCATGTTCGCATTTTGCTCAACGAGCAATACCGTCACTCCAAGATTACGGTTGATCTCGACGATCTTATCAAAAATGGTGCGAACAAGAATAGGAGCAATACCGAGTGAAGGTTCATCGAGCAATAGTACTCGTGGTTTTGACATCAGTGCCCTACCTATGGCAAGCATCTGCTGTTCGCCGCCTGATAAGGTACCTCCGGCCTGAGCTTCGCGCTCTTTCAGTCGGGGGAATATTCCAAAAACATAATCAAGATCGGTTGCAATGCCATCGTTATCTTTACGAAGGTAAGCGCCCATTTTCAAATTTTCCATCACGGAAAGATTTGCAAAGATCATTCTGCCTTCCGGTGATTGCGCAATGCCACGGCTGACGATCTCATGCGGAGCACATTTGGTGATCTCGTTTCCGGAGATCTTAATGTGACCTGATTTTGATTTAAGTAAACCCGAGATCGTTCTAAGAAGAGTTGTTTTTCCTGCGCCGTTTGCACCAATAAGCGTAACGATCTCGCCTTCAGCAACCGAAAGCGAAATTCCTTTTAGTGCAGCGATCTGCCCGTAGGAAACGTGTAGGTCATTCACCTCAAGCATTGGCAGGTTCTCCGTTGGCTACTTCGCCAAGATAGGCTTCGATGACTCGTTTATTCGTGCTGATCTCGTGTGGTGTTCCTTCGGCAATCTTAATGCCATAATCGAGAACCATGATTCGTTCGCAAACACCCATCACTAAACTCATATCGTGCTCAATAAGTAATACTGCCAATTTAAACTCATCTCGGATCTGACGGATCAACTTCATTAAGTTATGCTTCTCGGTCGGATTCATACCGGCAGCAGGTTCATCGAGCAGTAATAATTTCGGGTTTGTTGCCAGGGCACGAACGATCTCGATCTTACGCTGGTCACCATACGGCAAGCTCGTAGCTAATTCATTACGAGCGCTGCTAAGATTAAAAAAATCGAGCAACTGATCGATCTTTGCTGCAATGCTTTTTTCTTCGTTGTAAAATCCACCGAAGCGCAAGAGCGCACCGAAGGTACGATTAGAAGTTTTTGGCGCAAACGATACTCTGATGTTATCAAAAACGGTCATTCCTCTGAATAACCTGATATTCTGAAAAGTACGAGAGATACCATTTTGCGTGATCTCGTTCGTCTTTAAGCCGCGAAGATTTTTTCCGTGAAAACTTACCGTACCTTCGGTCGGCGAATACACACCGGTGATGACATTAAAGACGGTTGTCTTCCCAGCGCCATTCGGACCGATCAGGCCGACGAGATCCATCGGTTCGATCGAACCGTTTAGATCGCCGACAGCCGTCAGGCCGCCAAAGCGCATTGTTACATGATCGAGTTGTAATCCCATCATTTAGTATGAGGAGCAACGAACGGCGGTTTTGTTACGATAGCTTTTACTCGCTTGCCGGCACGAACTTCGATCAGAAGCTCAGTCCCCTCTTTCGAAAGAGCAGTTGGTACATACCCAAGGCCGATAGCCTTACCGGTCATCGGAGAAATGCTGCCGCTTGTTACAACCCCAATAGCTTCGCCGGCTTCGGTAATGATCGGATGTCCGTGACGCCCGATGGCTCCTTTTTCATCTATTACAAAACCGATAAGCTTCCGTTTTACTCCCGCTTCTTTTACCGCTTTCAGGGCATCGGCAGCAAGGCAAGGTGTCGCTTTTGCAAGCTTCGTGATCCAGCCAAGTCCGGCTTCGAGAGGATTTGTAGTCTCGTCGATGTCATTACCATATAAGCAATATCCCTGCTCTAAGCGCAGCGTATCGCGAGCACCGAGGCCGATAGGCTCGATGCCAAATTCTTTACCAGCTTCGAAGATTGCATCCCAAACTTTATTCGCAGTTGCCGCGTCGGCCGGGAAATAGATTTCAATTCCAAGCTCGCCGGTATACCCAGTTCGTGAGATGATCATATCCACACCGGCCAACTTGCCCTTAGCATAATTATAGTATGGAATGTCAAGCAGCTTTATATCCGTCAGCTTCTGTAACGTATCGACTGACTTTGCCCCTTGGATCGCAAGCAATGCCGTCTTATCGGAATCGTTACGGAGCGCTACGTCAAAATTCTTTGCCTGCTCTGAAAAGTGCGCCCAATCTTTTTCAGTGGTCGAAGCATTCACGACTGCCATGTAATGATTCGGCTCAAGCATATAGACGATAAGATCGTCGATGATCCCACCGTTCGGTAGCGGCAACGCACTATACTGTGCTTTCCCGGGAGCAAGTGTCGAGACATCATTGACAGTAATATGCTGTAAGAATTCAAGTGCCTGCGGACCCGAGACATCGAACTCGCCCATGTGAGAAACATCAAACACTCCGACGCCGCCTTCGCGGACAGTCTTATGCTCGGCAATGATGCCTTTTGGATATTGGACTGGCATTTCAAAGCCGCCAAATTCAACCATTTTGCCGCCAGCGGCAACATGCTTATCGTAAAACGGGGTTCTTTTCAAGGATTTTAGAAGTATAAAAAGCAAAAATACGGAGGAATTCTCGAATGAGAATTGAGAAGCCCTTATCCTTCAAATTGTCATTCCGACCGAAGGGAGGAATCTGGGAGTACTGCGACCTATTCACTGCAATAGCTGCCAAAAATTATTGTACTCCCAGATTCCTCATATCGTTTCGCTCCGTTCGGAATGACAATTTGAAATGGCCGTCAACCGAAATTACAAACTGGAAACCTTCCGAAGCCTCAACTGGTTATTAGTGCCGCTCCAATATTGCGGGAGTAACTCAGTTGGTAGAGTGCAACCTTGCCAAGGTTGATGTCGCGGGTTCGAATCCCGTCTCCCGCTCTGCTGTGCATGTTTACGAGCCGCTCCTTTATGGGGCGGCTTTTGTGCTTTTATTGGGTACTTATTAAATGAAGGGTATGGGGTATAGGGTTTGGGGTATGGAAATATACTAAATGCCGGACCCAACAATTATATGGACATTCCAAACCCCAAACCCCAAACCCCAAACCCGATGGCGCACCCGGACCTTGAGCGCGACCTAAGCCGTGAGCGCTTTGCCATGCGCTCGCTTCTTGAATTTGCCAGAACCCTTACCCCCGATCTCGGCCCCATCGGTATCTTAAAAAGCATTCAGCGAACTATCATGGGTAAGACGCTCATAACCGATGGCTTTGCTTATTTAAGTATCGATTCCGATGCCGACGATCGTACGTATAAATTGGTCTCTCATTCAGGCCTAAAGCAATTCCCCTTTCCGGATGAGATCGACTTCGAGCAGCTCGAAGGCTGGCTCTTCAGTGCACCCGAAGGTGTCCGGACAACATTACCGATCTTCGACTCAGAGCAGAACGAGATCATAGCTTTTTTAGGATTCGGAAAGTCTATCCTTCCGAATACCGATCTAAGTGGCGAAGATACCTATCTCGAATCACTATCGCTCTTAGCAGGTATGGCAATCACCAACGCCCGTCTCTTCGAAGCCGAACGTGAACGAGAGCGCTTTGAAGCAGAACTTAGATTAGCACGAGAAATCCAGCAATCACTTCTTCCAGCAGAACTGCCAAAGATAGCTGGCTTCTCCTTCGCAGCCTTAAGCAGGCAAAGCGAACTCGTCGGCGGTGATTATTATGATATCCTTGAACTAACCGATACCAGAGTATTACTCGTCATTGCCGATGTCGTTGGCAAAGGGATCAGTGCGGCGATCTTGATGTCTAACGTCCAGGCCTCGCTCCATGCCTTGCTCCCGCAAGTTCAATCGGGAGAATTATCACTTGCGAAACTTGCAGAGCGATTGAACAAGCTTATTGCAGCAAGCACTACCGCCGAGCGATTTGTCACAGCAGTCTTCGCCATTGCCGATAGCACTACAAATGATCTTGAGATAGTCGTCTGCGGCCACCCACGTCCTATCATCGTTCATGATGGCCATGCAACTTCCGAGCTGACGGCAAGCGGACTACCGCTTGGAGTTCTGACAAGCGCTACCTATTGCGCCGAGAATATTAGCTTTGATAAAGGGACAAGCGTTTTTCTATACACGGATGGCCTCTCCGAAGCTGTAACGACTCGCGACGGAAAAATGCTTGGCATTAACGGAGCTTCGGCCTTAGCTCCGAAAGTTGTCCGTGAAGGAGTAGCCCATATCGAAGAATATTTAAATTCCGAAGCAGGTGTTTCGGTAAGAGATGACCTAACGTTGGTAGTTGCAAATAGAATTTAATTAAATAATACCGTCATTCTGAGCGAAGCGAAGAATCTCTCACGTTTTTCGCGAATGAAGCGGTAGTCAAAACCTTAGGGGATTCTTCGCTTCGCTCAGAATGACATGGAATACCACTTTAAAACAAATCCCTTGCTTCCGTGTTGTAGGATTGCCTGTTTTTTATAATCTTCTTATCATTATATGAAAAAACTGCTACTATTTCTAACACTACTTCTCACAACTGCCACCCTTTCCTTTGCTCAATCTGCCGATGTTTCGACTCCGCGCGAGAGCCAGGCCGCTAAAGTATCTCAGCGTATTGGGTTAACAGATATTGAAGTGAGTTATCATCGCCCCGGCGTCAAAGGGCGCAAGATCTGGGGCGGCCTTGTGCCCTACGATAATGGTAAGCCGTTTCCCTGGCGCGGCGGAGCCAATGAGAATACCACCGTTTCCTTTTCGACCGATGTAACCATCGAAGGAAAGCCGCTTGCCGCCGGTACCTATGGACTCCATATCATTCCGGCAGCCGACCAGTGGATCTTTATCTTTTCAAAAAATAGCTGGTCATGGGGTAGCTTTACCTACGATGAAAAAGAAGATGCATTAAGAGTTACCGTCAAACCGGAAGCTACTGAGTTTACCGAGTACTTACGCTACCAATTCGACGATCCGAACCCGGAGGATACAAAACTCACTCTGTACTGGGAGAAGATCAAGGCGGGATTTAAGATCAATGTCGATGTCAAAAAGACTGTCCTCGAAAACATTCACAAGCAATTGCAAAGTGAGTGGCGGTTTACCTGGAGTGGCTATAATTCTGCGGCAATGTATTGCGTCGATAATAACGTGAATCTTGATGAAGCGTTAACTTGGGCAGATCGCTCGATTCAAGGTGAAGCACGATTTGAGAATTTAGATACAAAAGCTCAGATCCTCACAAAACTAGGCCGCACCAAAGAAGCCGATAGCACAAAGCAACTCGCATTTGATAAAGCTACTCCGCTCAACCTGTATTTTTATGGCCGAGGATTCCTTGATGAAAAAAAGATGAAAGAAGCAATGGATGTCTTCGAAGCCAACATGAAGCGTAATCCGAAACATTGGTCATCATTCGCCGGCATGGCGCGGTATTACCAGACTAATGGCGATAAAGATAAGGCTATCGCAAATCTGAAAAAGGCCATTGATCTCGCCCCGGATAACATTAAAGTCAATCTTACTGTATTGATGAAGCAGTGGCAGGGGTAATTGTCTGAACTTGGATTCGTCGGAGGGGTCGTATTTTTTGGATCATCGAATTTGATCGAATCCGGCGAATCCAAGTTCTGATAGTCGATTGCCTATCGGGCATTCCGCGCATCGCAGTTGAGTGCAATAATTTCGATGAAGATATAGTGCTCCCTGCTCTTCGGCAGTTGTTCTGATCGGTTCTCCTTCAAGTAATTCTTGTTCGATCGTCTGGCAATATGCTGCACTTGAGGCCGATGGTGTTTCCATCCATTGCTTTCGTAAAACTTTTTCAGAATGAGTCGTCACCGAATCAGTTGCGGAAAGTCGTTGTAATGCTATTCGCGCAGGTAGCAGCACATTTATTTCGATCGCTTTTAATCGTTCTTCACCAAGCAGAGAATATGGTTCGATAGGATCGCTTTTGAACGATGTGCGGGTCAACCACCAATTATTTCCATCGGCAAATTGAATATCCTCAAGTGGTGAGAAATCTGTCCTAGAGAAATATCGGGCAGCGAGTGAAGCAGCGAGAGCCACTCTGCGATGCGGCGAATTAACCGGACGAATTCTAAAGAATGCCCAATCCCCTTTTGATAACGTCTCTGAAATCGGATAACTTACTTGTAATGCCTCCCATTTTGCATTCAGATCAAGTAAATACTCATTTACATCAGTAGAATATTCTGCATTCGGAGTTTCAAGCAGTCCTGATACTCCAAAGAATAAGGCCTCAAAGATCGAACCGAGGTTATGAGGTGGTTCGGTAGCTCGAATGGATTGTAGCAGTGCTCTCGGGATGAGTCTTGCCAGTGTTTTCATCGGCTCTCTGTTCTGGCT
>DASTAO010000454.1:0-3091 GCA_035712525.1 Kapaibacterium sp. (SeqCode) | reverse complement strand
TCATCATCGAAGGTGAAGAAGAGATCGGCTCACCTAATCTCGATAAATTTCTCGAAGATAACAAGACGCTTCTTGCCTGCGATACAGTTCTCGTTAGCGATACACCGATGTTCGGCTACGATCAGCCTTCACTGTGCTATGGCTTACGCGGCCTCTGTTATATGCAGGTAGAAGTAACCGGCCCAAATCGCGATCTGCATTCCGGCTTCTTCGGCGGTGCAGTCGAAAATCCGATCAATGCTTTAGCAGTAATGATCTCAAAACTGAAGGATGATACAGGACGAATTCTCATCGACGGATTCTACGATAATGTGAATCCTATTTCCGATGTAGAACGAAAAGAATTTGCACGACTACCCTTCGACCACAATGCCTTCATGAAAGATCTCGAAACGGATGCTACTCCCGGCGAAGAAGGCTATTCCGAACTCGAAAGAATGTGGGCCCGCCCAACGCTCGATTGCAATGGCATCTGGGGCGGCTTCACCGGCGAAGGCGCAAAGACCGTACTTCCATCAAAGGCCTACGCAAAAATTTCGATGCGCTTAGTCCCCAATCAATCACCCGATGAGATCGCAAAGAAATTTGAAGACTTCTTTAATAAGATAAAGCCAGCCGGAGTAACGATCAAGGTAACCGATCTTCACGGTGGCATGCCGGCCATGACACCTATCGATTCTCGCGGAGTAAAAGCAGCAAGAAAAGCTTTAGCGGAAGTCTTTGGTAAAGAACCCTTCCTAACCAGAGAAGGCGGCTCTATCCCGATCGTCAATAGCTTCAGCTCGATCCTGAATGCGCCGACCGTGTTAATGGGCTTTGGATTACCGGATCAAAACGCACACTCCCCCAACGAGAAAATGAATCTCAATAACTTCCACCGCGGTGTAAAGTGCGGTGCGTTGTTTTATAGTAATCTTGTTTAACTGGGTGTTAATAGCGAACGATCAGACTCTCTAACGGGATATGGAGTTTGCTATTTAAATTTCTTACCATCTCAAGAGTTAGCTTTCGTTTACCTCGAAGGATTTCCGAGACTCTGCTTCTATATCCTAAAATAGGCTCGAGGTCGGCAGGAGTAAGGCCAAGTTGATCCAATCTAAATTTTATCGCTTCGATCGGGTGGGGTGGCAAAATAGGATACTGCTGTTCTTCATAAGCGGCAATCAGCATCGAGAGAACCTCAAGTTCGTCAGACTCAGCCGAACCAGGCTTTAGCTTCTTTTGCATCAATTCATACGCTCGTTCAAGAGCGCTTGCGTGTTGCTTTTTGTTTTTTATTGGTCTAAGCATATCCTACTGTCCTTGCATCGATCACATCATATTCTTTGTGAGTACCTATCCAAACAATGAATATGATCTGTAATCGGTATTCGATGTCGACGATCAGTCGAAATCGATTTCCATGAATGTTAAATACTACCCGCTTATCAGAAATGACGGAGGCAGAGGCATATTGCCCTTTCAACTCCGCTGGGTTCTTCCAAGTAGCAGTATGCACTTCATCATACCATGCTCGCAGTGAATTCTCGGCAAGCGGAACAAGCTCCCAATATTCAACAAGTGTTTTTCTGGCTATGATGCGCACTTACATAGTACGCCAAGCCCGAGTAAAATGTTCCCAATTTGGTAACACTATAATTTGATTTGTAGACCAACCACCACCATACGCGGCAAGCCAAAGTGTGTCCCACCAAAGCTCGATTCGAATTTATAGAGATATTTTGTATCGAGAACATTCATAACGGTCGCAGTGATCTTTGCCGGTATTTTCAGATCGGGCTGGAAATCAAAGCCAACGCCGGCATCGAGGACAAAATGTGGGGCGGTTGATTTATCCGGAGAGATCTTCCCATTCTCCACTTCGCCTTCAAGCGAAAGCAGATCGATAACATCATCCGAATACCCACGCTCTTTTAGTATCTCACGAGCCTGCGTCGCATCGACACCATTACCGGCACTATCGGTAAGATCGAACGGTAAGCCTGAGTCGAAACGGCCGCCAAGTGTCGCGAAGAAACCACAGGGGTGTTCGTAATTAAAGACAAACGACGCTGTCAGTAATTGATTATGTTCTGTCGGAAAAATATCTTCGCCGCCAAATGGATGAGCGTATCTATCTCCCTCTTCACCAAGGATAAGTCCTGCTGCGATCGGATTCGATCCATCTTCCGGTTTCTTGCCCATCGAGAGACACGAACCCACGGAAAGCTTACCGGAAATATTATTCCAGTTGTGCAATCTCATTTCAAGATCGCCACCGAACACTTGCCCTTCTTTAAGATTGACCGGGAAGATGATACCGGAAACACCAAGCTCTACTTTTACAATAAAGTCCTCGATGAACTTCGCATAGGTGTTCAAATCAAGATCGATATTGTCATTCAATTTATACGATGCGCCAAGTTCAAGAACATGCTCTTTCTCCGAACTAACTCTCGTCGGTACTCCCCCCTGCTCGCTGCCTACTAACTGTGCTGCCTCATCCGAACTCGAAACCAGAATATTCTCGATCGGTGCTTGCATGACGATCCGATTGTAGGAAGCCCGTAACCAAAGGTCGTCACTGGCGTGATAGGCGGCAGAAAGCCGGGGAGAAATAGCCGATTCATCATCGAACAAACTAAACATATCGAATCGCAATCCGGCATTGACGATCCAATCCTTGAAAGCAATTTGATCCTGGGCATAAGCCGAAATTCTGTTACCGGTCTTCGACTGATCGACGAGGAAAGGCTTACCGCCTTTTGTCAGATCATACGGCTCCAAACGATCGTCACCGCTTTCACTGCCACCTGGTTCACCTGCGGGAGTCGAAAGTGCTGGATTTACCACCGCGAACGTAAAGAATTCCTTCAACGGATACGATTCTCCACTTACACCAACTTTGATAGTGTTCGGAGCATCAAACCAATCTGTAAGTGCAGAATATTCAAGCTGCTCACCTAAGGACTCATCGACGCGGTTTGCACCGATAAAGAAATCTTCGTTTTCGCTGACAGCTTTAGCAGAATCAGCTGGAAGTGATAAACGCATCAAACCACCACTGGTATTGGTAGCCTCGATGCGTCGCTTATAGCCTAATAAGCTTAAG
>DASTAO010000453.1:0-8100 GCA_035712525.1 Kapaibacterium sp. (SeqCode) | reverse complement strand
GGGGGTGGTGTTCGTGATCGTAAGCATTGGCGTCGAAGCAGTTGGAGTGCCCGCAAAGGTTGCCCGAACGATCCCGTTGGTAATAAACGAAAAATTATCATTGGTTAACGAACCCATGATCGGCGAGGCAGGGTTATTATTCCCACCAACGAGCCATGTTGGCGAGACGCCTCCCGAAGAAGTCAGGATCACACCGCTGCCGGAAGGAAGCGTAAAGGTCCCCCCGGGGTTCGAACCGAGAAGTGTCGTCAAATGGCCGGCACCGTCATCGAGTTGAAGAGCATGCTGAGCATTTGTTGTACCGCTAAATACAAATAATGCAATAACTATCGCAATGAGATTTTTTTGTATCCCGTTCATTGTAGGCTAAGATAAAGTATGCTAAAACAACGATGGTACATACCTTCAAGTATGTAGTGAACTGCAAATCTACGAAAAAAAATGGGAGGCTATATAAATCCCCCGTTTTTATCCCTCAAAACCCGAACGCAGCCAATATAAGGCTGCGTTCGGGTTGTGTCGTGAGAAATGTGAGCAGTTATCGTTTTGCCACCAGATCCAGTGCAAGACGGCGGACAGCATCCTGGTCTTTTTCTTGCAGGATCGAGACAATCTTCTGATCGAGCTGATCGCGAATGATCTTCTCATAATCCGACCGTGAAAGCATCGATTCTTCTTCTTCCATGGCTGCAACCGCTGCTTTGCCTTTACCGCCCTTAACGGCATCGACCATCTGCTTCAAGATACGATCGATACGTTCTTCTTCTTCTGTATAGAGAAGCGAAAGGGCTAGTAAACAAAGCATCGAAAATTCTACACCAAGTGCGAATAGGATCGGCGAGGGCTTAATAGCCGGAATAAACTTCAAACCGCGGATACCGACGACGATAATAAGGAAGGCAGCACCGGCGTAGGCAAGACCCTGAACAGTATTAGCATAGTGCTCTACGAAGTGGAACTTCATATAGGTAGAGATACCACCCATAAAACCCCCCTTACCTTCGAGATAGCGTTGGCCGATATTGATGTACTCGATTTCGGACTCGACCGATTCGAGATTAATATCTTCGCGGCGTGAAAGTAAACGCTGATTGTTATCCGGGTCATTGCGAAGGATCGACTCCACTTCTTCCTGCGAAGCAGAAAGCTGAACCATCAATCGCTTTTTGAGATCGGAGATCGTATGATACACACGATCGCGGAAGAACGGTACCCGCAAGGCAAAACCGGTCAGTACGGCAAAACAGAATCCGAAGAACAGATCGAACGGTACGAAGCTCACTATACCATTAAGGATGAATTGTGCTTCGCCAAACATAACATTCGCATCGATGCCGAACGGATGCCACTCTACCTTATCAGCGGCGGCGCCAGTGGCAAGGCATAATAAGACATGCACTACAACGGCGAACAAAACGGTTAGAAATACAACGGGCACTCCCGATGGTTTTGCTGCCTTGCGGCTTCCGACCTTCGGGGCGGTGCGGGCTCCTCGTGCTACTACTGCTTCTGCCATAGTCTCTTAGTTATTATAGAAGTGAAAACTCAACACTTTGTACACAACACTGCGTCATTTTCTGGAAATTACGCAATTTTAGTACACAAATTTACTCAATTTTTTGTCTCTCCCACTAAAATGCAATAAGTGAGCCAAAATTTTCAAACCCACTTGGCAATTACACGGTAAACTGCTGCTCCTATTCCTGCAAATATAGTCTGTAACTCCTTATCTGGCAGTAATATAATTGTGCACTACCCCATCTTTTATCCCTCAATGAAATTTCCCCCTTTCCCCTCCGGTTTTATCCTCGCTATCAAATAGTGCTTACATAAGCACCTACAAATATACGAAAAATATTTCTCCGACTTCCAAAGAATATTTATATACTTTTTCAAAATTTTTATCTTTCAATAAGAGGACATCCGGTTATTCAAGGGCGAACCTTTATGCCTTACATATCCCTTTCAAAGACGATTAAAAAAAGGAATATCATGACCCAGCTGATCGACATCATCGCTCGCCTTCGTAAGGAATGCCCATGGGATCGCGCCCAGACCCATGAGTCCCTCGCTGCCCCACTCATCGAGGAAGCTTATGAAGCAGTCGAGGCGATCGAGACCCAGAATTATCCCGAGCTTAAGAAAGAGCTTGGCGACCTGCTGCTGCATGTCCTCTTTCACGCTGATCTCGCTCGCGAAGAAGGACATTTCACTCTCGATGATGTGGTGCAAGCCGAATGCGACAAGCTCATCTATCGTCATCCCCATGTCTTCGGAACGACTGAAGTGCATTCCGCCGACGATGTAAGCCGCAACTGGGAACAGCTCAAACGAAAAGAAACGGGGCGCACGAGTATTCTCGATGGAGTCCCCACTTCTCTACCCTCACTTCAGCGAGCCACCCGCATTCAGGAAAAAGCATCGAAGGTTGGCTTCGATTGGGATAATAAAGAAAGTGTGATCGAAAAAGTAAGAGAAGAATTTGAAGAATTCATTACGGCGACAACCGATACCGAGCGTGAAGAAGAATTCGGCGATCTGCTATTCTCGCTCGTAAACTTCAGTCGCCACCAAAAGATAGAAGCTGAACGCGCACTAAGAGCCGCAACGATAAAATTTGACAAACGCTTTCGTCAGGTAGAGCAATTAGTAGAAGCAAGCAGAAAACCTTGGAATGAATACACCCTCGAGGAGCTGGACCAGTTCTGGAATAAAGCGAAAGAAATTAAAAATTAAAAATGCAAAATTAAAAATTACTTCTAATTTTGCATTTTTAATTTTTAATTTTTAATTGACTACGGTGTAATGAACTTCACATACCCAAAGAGTCCATCGTTCTCATCGTTCGGGCCGGCGGTGAAGTATAAGAGGCTACCATCGTTCGAACCAGCGCTTGAGAATGCGAGCCCCCATAAGCCATCGATCGATACTTCCTTGCTATCGGTACCTTTTAGCTGACCGATGTAAGCACCACTGGTTGCATTGAACGCTGAAATTCTTCCGTCGCCAAAATTACCAACGAGTATTGCATTCTGATAAGTACCGAAAGTAGATGGCGCCTGTGCAATTCCCCAGGGAGCATTAAGCGTACCCTGTGAAGCAAAACGTGATACGAAACTGCCATCGGGATTGAAGACACTTACATACCCATTGCCATCGCCTTTTACTTCTTCATCATCATTCGGCGGATTATCGCGCTTGGCGTAGGCAATATATAACTTGCCCCCTATATTTACGATATTGAATGGAGAATATTCGAGCGGCATAGTCGGATCGGAAAAGGATTTTCCAAGAACCGGATCGAAATTGCGATCATAGACATCGATCTTACGACCTTTGAAATCGGCAACATATAAATAGGTTGTCCCGCCATCATCGGCAAGGGCACAGCCTTTATAAGATGCTTGATCCGTAGCACTGGTTGCGGCTCGTTCGGCAGCCCCGCCATTGGTTGATTTCCATGAAGCAACCGTCCCATCCTCAGTTACAAAAATAAATAATGCTCCCTTGAAGTTACCGGGCACAGGATTATAAACTTGCCCGGTCGGATTACCGCCGGCCACACTATCGCGGCTTGGAATCGTTACAGCCGAAAGCTTCTCAGCGCCCGTGCCATCATAGACCGTCGAGACATTTCCATCGGCAGCCGAGATCCAGAAATTCCCACCGCCGCTGACAGCCATACCCCAGGCATTAATGAGTTTTTGATCGACTCGTGCTCCGCTATAGCTCGAATTGCTGGCAACAAGATTCGTGACGGTATAGCCCGGAACTGCCGAAGGCTCGGTAGTATCGCTCTTACAAGAAGAAAGTCCGAGGACTGCTACTAATCCCCCAATGGGCAGTAATGATAGTATTCGTTTGTACATGGTCATAGTTATGTTTGAATGAAATACTGTGGGATCAGTAAAAATCACGACGAAAGTGGCGGTGGGCATTGTGGTAACCCTTGAATTTTACATTGAAACATAAGGAGTTGGATTTATACTAATAAACCTATTTCTATGCATTTATCAGCATTTATGAAAAATTTTTACGCAACCCATCCTCCGTAACTTATTATTAATAACGAATTATTAAGACCATTCTAAGAAATATACTTATCTAAAGTGCAAAGGTATTAGTATTAGGAATTTTTTTTTAAGAGAATCGGGTTAAATATCATCATACATACTGTTACTGTTTTTATTCATACATCGCAAGGAGATTGAATTATCATATGAAAGCATTTATCAGAATATTGTTGGTACTTGGATTATTCCTGGTTCCTCAATTCATTAATCGTATTGCATTTTCTCAACGAGTTAGTGCATACACTGTCACTACCTTTACGGGTACATACACTTCTATTGCTACATTTAACGGAGGCAGCGGCACCTTAGCTACTTCTGGTGACGACGTTACTGCGAGTATCACAAATCCTTTCAGTTGGATCTATGATAACCAGGCGGTAACATCGATGTCCATCAATACTAATGGTACGATTGGTATTGATCAGTCGGCATATTGCTGCCAGTATACAGATTATCTCGGTACGACATCGTATCCATCCGAGATTGACCCTTATCAGGTCGATATGTATGTCAATTCGACATCGTCAACCCCTGCCGGTGGTCTATTCTATCAAACTCAAGGGTCTGCCCCAAGCAGAAAGTTGGTTGTTGAATGGGCCGGCATTCGTGCCTACTCAGGCAATGGTACCTTTAGCTCATTCCAGGTGATAATCTATGAAGGAACTAACATGATTGAATTTATTTACAAGGATAAAAGCTTTCTATTTAATAATTCCTCAACCGCAGGAATTGGGCTAAATGGAAGAACTACTCCTACTTTTGCGTATCTCCGCTACGGGAGTTCTACAAAACAGACTCCTGCAACGGACATTCGTTTTTCACCCATTCCCCCGATCAACGTGCAGCTTGGCGTTCAGCCATACACCCACCAATATAATTTTGGATCAATTGCTACTGGAAATTCAGGGACTTTTGCTATCACTGTTCAAAATGTCGGTGATAATAGTGCAGGAATTTCAAAATTATCGATCCGGAATGTTTCGATCACCGGCGATCCGGATTTCAGCATTGTTTCAGTACCTGCCCCATCTGATTCGATCATAGTTGGCGATACCAGGCAGATCGTGGTAAAATTTGCCCCGGTCCTTGATGGCATTCGTTCTGCGGGAATTACCATTAATTCTAATGGTAAGGATAGCGGAACCCAGACCTTTGCCCTAAGCGGTATTGGCCTTGCGCCACTTATTTCGGTGGACACAAATGTGCTCTTTAAGAATAAATTTGTGAAAATGGGCGATTCAATGGTTGCAAGAGTAATGGTCTCTTCGACTAATTCGCCTACCTTATTTATCTCGAAATTTCAATTTGTCGGAATTGACTCCGGAGAATATAGAATCCTTAGGGCCCCCTCGTCAACAATTCTGGGCGGTACCGCCGATTCGCTGTTAGTCGTCTACAAACCTACCAAAGAAGGTCGACATGTTGCGACTTTGAATATCATAAATAATTCAATTAATAATCCTATTTTACCAATTACGCTATATGGTACGGCGATCTTGCCTCATATCATTGTAACACCGAATCCATTACGGTTCGACTCTGTCTTGGTAAATACCGATTCTTGTAAGACGATCCGAATCTATAATCCGGGTACGGATACTCTATTGATCAAATCAAATGGTTTTATCAGCAGCGATCCTGACTTCCGCTATACACCTCTGGCAGGGCAGGACACGATCATTCCGCCTGATAAATTTAAGGACGTAACCATCTGCTTTAAACCGGTACAAAAAGGTACCCGCGTTGCTCGCTTGAGACTTGCAACGAACATCGTTAAGACCTTCGAAAAAATACCTCGTGATACCGCTGGACAATTTCTTATTGATATCACTGGCACTGGCGTGCCCTCGAGCAGCCTTGGCCAATCGATCGGCTTTGGCGAACCAAGCGGTTGGATGGATTCGGTTCTAATCGGCAAGACGATTTGCACCGACGATTCGTTAACAAATACTGGTGATGCTGACTTGTTGATCAATTCGATCAGGATCACCGGGGCTAATGGGACTGAGTATAGCTATAACGGGATCACACTTCCATTCCTGTTGAAGGGAAAGGCGAAACTTGTCATTCATATTTGTGCTACTCCTGGTGCTCGTGGTGTTCGCGAAGGTACTCTTGAGATCGCCGGTACAATGAATGAGAAAGCATTTACAAGTAAAGCAACTCTTGGTGTCACCGGCTTACTCGCCTGTGCCCAGGCATTGCCGAGCGACCTATTCCTCAACACCCTCATTCCGCTCGGTGATAGCACCATGACCGTTTGCGATACGGTTACAAACTGTGGGGATATTACGGCAAACTACACCGCAACAATTGTTGGCAACCTGGCATCTGATTATACGGTAACGCCACAGACAGCCAACAATATCGCTCCGGGAGGAACGGCTATCTTCTGCGTCACCTATAAACCGTCAATCCGTGGTATTTCCAACGCCAACTTGAAGATCACAACTGCTGATACACCTGATCAAACCGTCGGTCTCAGTGGCAGTGGTGGATGCTCACATCTTACAGCTTCGCTCGGGCCCGATGCACTCGGACCGTTCGGCAAAGGTGGCCACTATACTATTACAGTTAATATCCAAAATACGGGTGAGATCGACTGGGTACCGGATGCGGGTAATCCATTCGTGATCGGTACCGATGCCGGATTGCTGACAGCAAATACTCCGGCCTTAGGCACGATAACCGCCGGTGGAAATGCTCAGGTTACCTTTGATTTCCATCCGGGCAATACCAATACTCCGTTCAGCATTCCGATTGGCTTTGTCGGTGGCCCCTGCCGTGATACGACCGGGGTGCTCTTCAGCGGCACGACCAACGATGCAAAGGTTAATGACCCCGTTGCACAGATGGGCTTTGTTCTTGGCGTGAACCATCCAAATCCATTCGCGGGTGCAACGCAGTTTACCTATACCACACCAACCGAAGCTTCGGTGACCTTAAGCCTACGAGATATGACGGGTAAACTGATTCGAACTATCTCAAGCGGACCGGTCAGCTCTGGCGAGCATACGGTAGTCTTTAATGCGGGCGAACTCTCGAGCGGCACCTACCTTTTAATGCTTGAATCCGGTGATATTACCTTGATGCGTCAGGTGATAATCGCCAAATAATTACTATAAAGCATTTCTTGAAAAAGCGCGGGCAAACTACCCGCGCTTTTTATTTGTATTAGTTAAAAAAACTCAACTCAAAGGGTAAAACTATTGGAATTTTTTTGGCATAAATAGCTTTGTGGAAAGGTATTTGTGTCTTAAAGGAAGGTTTCCCCAGATAGTTCTTCCCCATTCACACATCCCTAAGGGAGAAAATTATATGAAATTCTGTACAACTTTATTCTTGCGAAGCAGTCTCCTCGTCGCCTTGTGCATACTTGTAGGCCTTTCGCGACCATCGTCCGCACAGCCTGTTAGCGGGTATACCATGAGCACTTTCTCAGGATCCTATACCAGCTTGACCTCGAGCGGAGGTACCCAGCTATTTACACTAAATGATGATGCCTCATCGTCCTTTACTGCACCATTTGCTTTTACCTATGACACAAAGAATTTTTCGTCTGGCGTAACGATCGGCGTTTCATCAAACGGCTTTTTGGCTTGGGGATCAACCGTCTCGGCAGTCCCGAATTCGAGCCAGTATGGATGGGCCGATGGTGTAGCCTATGCCATCTGTCCGATCAATAGCGATCTCGTCTCGTATGTGTATTACCAAACTCAAGGTTCGGCTCCGAACAGAAAGCTTGTTGTAGAATGGTACCAATATTATATTTGGCCGTCCTCGTCAACTTCGATGGTTCAGATGCAAGCCTACGAAGGCACGAATGTCATCGAATTCCTTTATTTCAATCATAGTTTTAATTACAGTAATTCATTTGGAAGTGACCCGCCCTACATCAGAATTGGTCTCAATGGTGGTACCCCTTCGACCGATAATAAAATGTATACCGTAAGTGGTACTTCAACTCCACCGACTGATCTTCGCTTCACGCCGATCCCCCCGATCAATGTTCAGCTTGGTGTAACGC
>DASTAO010000452.1:0-4004 GCA_035712525.1 Kapaibacterium sp. (SeqCode) | reverse complement strand
ACCCTCCCCAGAACGATCATTACTTCGGGCACCGTTTTTCTAACACTTATCGTTCTTTTTATCTGGGGTGGCGAAGTACTTCGCGGTTTCGCCTTCACGATGCTTGTCGGTGTTATCACTGGTACCTATTCATCGATCTTTGTCGCTTCGGCAATTGCGTATGATTACATTCATCGTAACAAAGAACTCAAGCAGCCGGCCTCTGCTGGTAGCTCGCGTGCTTCGAAGCAAGTTGCAGCCGGTGTAGCTCAATAATTTTACCAATGACCTCGACGATCACAAAAGAGGGAAATCTGCTGAAGGTAGGCCTCAAAGGCGATCTTACCGGCGGAGCTGAAGCGATGCGGTTCGCCAAATTGCTTCGCGAAGAGATAACCACCACCAAAGAGATCAAGCAAGTCGTCATTAACATGGCGGCTGTCGGCTTTGTCGATAGCTCCGGACTTGGGATGCTCCTTGGTGCTCGTGAGGCTGCAGAAACCGTCGGTGCTCATTTATCGATCGAAGAGCCGAACGTGCAGTTTACTCATCTCTTGGAATTGACCAAGTTATCCGAAGTACTGGGAGTAAAAAAGTAGTTGGTAGATAGTTGTTACTGTTTGGATTCTAAAAACAGAATAATAACAGCTTTAACCTGCCAACGTATAACTAATTTATGCCTGTAACAATCGTTTTGGGCTCCCAATGGGGAGATGAAGGAAAAGGAAAGATCGTCGATCGTCTCGCCGCCGAATCCGATTATGTAGCCCGATACCAGGGTGGCGCCAATGCCGGGCATACCATCATCCTACCCGATGGAAAGCAATTTGTCCTTCACTTGATCCCAAGCGGAATTTTTCATCCTGATGTCCACTGCGTTATCGGTAACGGCGTCGTTATCGACCCTGTCGCCTTGCGTGAAGAGATAAAGATGCTCGAAGAGACGGGCATTCAGGTAAAAGGCAGACTTTCTATTTCCTATAATGCCCATCTTATCATGCCATATCATAAATTACTTGATAAGGCAAATGAGGCAAAGCTAAGCAAGATCGATAATTCTAAAGCCGTTGGTACAACAGGTCGTGGTATTGGCCCGGCCTATGAAGATAAATTTTCTCGTAAAGGCATTCGCATTGTCGATCTGCTCGATCGCACAGCATTGACGGAAAAACTCCGCCAGAACATCACTGAAAAGAACGAGCTTCTTTCCAAGCTCTATGGGTCTGAGGATCTTTGCAATATCGACGAGATCGTTGCAGAATATCAAGCCTTTGATAAAGAAGTCGATACCTATATAACCGATACAACCCTACTCTTAAATACAGCCCTGAAACAAGGAAAGCATATTCTTGCCGAAGGTGCACAGGCAGCGTTGCTCGATATCGACTTTGGTACCTACCCATACGTAACTTCGAGTAGTCCTACTGCTGGCGGTGCTTGTACCGGACTTGGCATTCCACCGACTTCGATCAATAATATCATCGGTGTTGTAAAGGCTTATTCTACCCGTGTTGGTAACGGACCATTCCCGACAGAATTACTCGATGCAACCGGCGAACGCCTGCGTACTCAGGGACATGAATATGGTGCAACTACCGGGCGGCCGCGTCGATGCGGTTGGTTGGATGCTGTTGCCGTTCGGTATGCGGTGATGATCAATGGTATTAACACCATTGCGCTTACGAAACTCGATGTATTATCTGGTTTCGAAGAAATAAAATTGTGTGTTGCTTATGAACGGACGTCTGATGGCAAGCGGCTGGATCAGTTTACGACCGATCTGAAGTCGCTGGCGAATATCCGTCCCATCTATGAGTCGTTCGAAGGATTTAGTGCCGATTCGCTCGAGGGGGTAACCGCTCGTGAAGAATTGCCGGCAGTTGTTGAAAAATACTTAAGCGCCATCGAACGTGAGATCGATGTCCCGCTTGGGATCGTTTCGCTCGGACCGGGACGAAACGAAACTCTTGTAAGCGAAGAATTTGGTGTGATGAATTAACCCAGCTCACCAGGGGTATTCATTAGGGCGCATTCTTTGTTTTCAGTCTTAATTGTCCGTAACTTTGTTGTGTACCGGGCGCGGCCCAATCGTAACTACGTAAAAACAGAATGTTTCAATATATTGTACGACGGTTACTGCTCTTCATCCCAACGTTATTTTTCATAACGGTCATCACCTTCGCTATTTCCCGCTTGGCTCCCGGCGATCCGGCTGAATTAAAGGCCGGTGTCGGCGGCGAAGGCGCAATGCGCGGTAATCAGCAGCTGAATGAAGAGATGATTAAGCAGATTCGCGCCCAGTGGGATCTCGATAAACCGGTATGGTTCTGGTCGCTCTATAACGATGCGAAAGATGAAACGGGCAAATTGCTTCCACTATCGGATCGGTTTGAAATGAAATGGAATGGGTCCGAGAATCAATATTGGCTTTGGATAAAAAAACTGTTCAAGCTTGACTTCGGAAAGTCTTTTCAGGATAATCGCGATGTGCTCGAAAAAATAGCGGAGCGGTTACCTATTACGACCTTAATGGCCGTGATCTCGATTCTTCTGTCTTATATGATCGCGATCCCTCTTGGTATTTATTCTGCCACCCATCAGCAATCGAAATTAGATAAATTTTCAACGGTAACTGTTTTTATTTTATTCTCACTACCCTCATTCTGGCTGGCAACTATGGCGATCATCTTTTTTGGCGGTGGTGATTTCCTGGCATGGTTTCCAAACTCTGGGCTTCATGCGATGAGTATCTCCCCAGATGACTCGTGGGGGACACGAACCTGGGATTATATTTGGCATCTTATCCTTCCGATCGCAGCGATGACGTATGGTAGCTTTGCCTACCTTTCCCGCCAGATGCGTGGCTCAATGCTTGAAGTTATTCGTCAGGATTACATTCGTACTGCACGAGCAAAAGGATTATCTGAAAAGGTTGTTGTCTACAAACATGCGCTTCGGAATTCACTTATCCCGATCATTACGATCATTGCCTATATCCTTCCATCGCTCATTGGTGGTTCGATCATCATCGAAACGATCTTTACGATTCCGGGTGTGGGACAGTTGGCGTTTCAGGCATTGACGGCTCGTGACTATCCGGTTATCATGGCAGAGTTTACCTTCTCTGCTGTACTTACCTTGTTAGGGTTGCTACTGGCGGATATCTGTTATTCGCTTGTTGATCCACGAATTGCATTCAGCAAAAAGAGCAGCTAATCGTTACCGATCTTTTTATGGCAGAAGTATTGACCGCAGTACAACAAAAAGAAGAGCAAGCTCGCGAGAAATCGCGCAAGGCTGTTAACCAATCGTATTGGAGCCTTGTTCGTCATCAGTTCAAAAAGAATAAGATCTCGCTCTTTGCACTTTACGTTGTCTATTTCTTATTTGCAGTTGCCATCCTTGCTGATTTTTTGGCTAATGATAAACCGATCATGGCTAACTACAACGGGACATTGTATTTCCCAGTCGTAAAAGATTATATGGTTGGCCTTGGGCTCGACCGTTGGAATCAGGATCTTGTCACCGCCGATTGGAAAGAGCTTGATGTTCAAGGCAAGCTGAGCACGACGATCTGGCCGCCGATCAAATGGAGATTTTCAAATCAGGATCTTGTCAATAATACTGCACCGCCCGGTGGTGACCATTTGCTTGGTACCGATGCTATTGGCAGGGATGTACTATCGGGTTTGATCCATGGTTCTCGTATCGCACTGACGATCGGTTTTCTCTCGATGTCGATAGCTCTTACCATAGGAATATTACTTGGGGCGCTTGCCGGGTATTTCGGTGGGTGGATCGATATCATGCTTTCGCGTATAATCGAAGTTGTTATTACCTTTCCGGTATTCTTTCTTATTATCACAGTTGTTGCAATGTTTCAGACCGGTTCGATCTGGATGGTGATGATATTGATAGGACTGACAGGATGGCCGAGTATTGCGCGTCTTGTTCGAGGAGAATTCTTAAGGACAAGAAATATGGAATACACCGCTGCTGCAATGGCAGTTGGATTTTCAACGAAG
>DASTAO010000451.1:0-14450 GCA_035712525.1 Kapaibacterium sp. (SeqCode) | reverse complement strand
CGCTGTTAAGGTAATTACCATAGAGGGTATGTCTTCGGAAAGTAACAGGGTTTGTACTCTCATAGAATTTAAGCTTACGACCATGTGAGCTATCAGGCACAACTGCTAGCCGAAAGACTTCTATCTTCTCTTTGAGGTTGTTGGCTTGGATGTTTGCCCGGACCATTGTTATATTGTGCCGTTGAGCTTCATAAGCCCTAACCTGAGCACCTTGTAAAGCAGCATACACAGAAAAAGCACCTATATTCGCCCCTAAATCTAACCATCGTTCTCCAGGACGAATAATAAAACCAGCACTTGGCCGTTGGTACTGTTTCTTAACCCAAGTCTCATCAACACTCTTAATATCCGAAGATCCGACGCGAATAACAAACTTCGGAGACAAGTGCTGGAGGGCTTTATTCTTTGGTATGTAATATTTCTTTTCCATTATTTGAATGCTTTAGGGTCAGGCCGGAATCTACTCTCAACAGTATCCCTCCATTTCTTGACTCGCTCAAGCTCTAACTTATAGGGGTAACAGTTCTTCATATCGGCTAACGCATAAAAGACACACGAGCACCTGTAAGCCTTATCATGCTTCATTTTGATCGGAGTAACTCCATGAATGATATTCTGACCATCAAAAAGAATAAGGGCACCGTCTTGTTGGCCGAAAGCGATTTCAAACTCCGGGCAAACAAGGAATCCACCGGCAACGCCATCTTTTAGGATCAGTACGTTGGAAAAGACATTCTTAAAGTTACCAGTATCCCGGTGGTACTTAATAGCGTGGTTGATATTGAGATTTACGGTTGTAAAGGGTGTGCCTTTAATTACATACTCAGCTTCGACACTTTCTTCAACTATACTGAGATTTATTTCATGTTGGTCCGGAAGCAAGTCTCTATAAATACTATTAATTAGTCTTGCAAAGTAGAAGATGTCCGAGTTTAATTCTTTCTGATTCTTGGTATTCGCAGAATAGCGGCAGTAATTATGTCGATGGGGGATTCTTGGTAATGCTCCGAATACTGCAGATTGGGAAGGAGTGCCGTTTGTTCGATGGGTTTTAATAAACTTTGACTTGAATACAAGATATCGAAGTTTGTCAAGATATGTCTTTGGTAGTATCTTATAGAGAATTATCGGCTTACCATTCTCAATGAAAATGGTATCAGTAGTAATAAGCTCTTTGTAATCAGTTCTCTCAGGGGTTCGTCTGAGATAGAGCTTATCATCGATGGCTGTCCGTATGATCTCTCTGGTCTGCACAGTTGCTAATAGTCTAATACAAGCCGTAAGAATAGATCGGAGTTAGTTTCAATCTTCAAAGCTATCTTTATCTCCTTTAGCTTTTCAACGAACCGGTCATAATCCTGCTTTTCAATGTAGAACTCAAATTTCTTTGTTTCACCCGATAGATACCCTTCGGCTCTCTCGGCGTCGGGGATCGTCTGCCGGTTGTTTGAGGTAATATCTTCCGCCTCGCTGATATACTCGAATTCCTCTGTCAGATCAAAAGGAAGGGCATAGATACCCTCGAGCTGTAAGGCTTCAAATTCGCCCGTGCTCTCGAGCCGCAATTCATCAAGAAGGGATTGAACATCAGCGGTAAACACTCCTTGGATAGTTGGAGAGTTAGCAGCAAGGTTTGCGAGCTTTTCCTTTTGTAACTCCCAATCCACATACCGGACCGGAAAGGTCTCACCAGACTTGGTTGTTATCTTACCATTAGCGATTACAAGATTACCAAACTCTTTACGGAGGGCTGTAACTCGTTGATGACCGGCTACAAGATGTTTGGTCCGAATATTAAACACGATTCCGCTCAAGTCTCCATACTCAGTAAGAGAGTGTTTTAATCCTTCAAAAGCCTGATCTTTGATCGCTCTCGGATTGTAGGGAGCAGCTTTAAGCTGAGTTAGATTTTTAGGTATGTTTTTTGTCATATAGGTGCCCATAAACTCTCCTACTAATATACGAAGATTTCAATATTTTCTGACGGAAAATATTGAGGAAAGTTACCAATTTAGGCACCTATTTTTAATTTCTTAAATAATGTGGAAAATTGTTTGAATTTCTGAGTATAAAAGAAATTTTCCGACAGAAAATATTAGGATCGAATGGGCCGGTTCTAACTACTTTTCGTTGAATCCAACTTGTTTTCTATAATACTCATTGTCCCGCGTATCTGGTCTGACTCAGTATAAGTACCAGTCCTCATATTCCGACGACGATTTTTTATTTTCTCAGCAGTAAGCGGTTGGATTTTTTTATTCCCTTTTGGTTTGTGAGCAAAAGTCTCAGCAAGTGCTTCGTCAAGATCATTGGATACTAAATGCCCCTTTACAGCTAACCTATCCATTACATACACGAAATCCGTCAATGAACCAGCCCAAAACCTTTGTTTCTCAAATATTTCCACTACACGTTTATAGCCGTCAGTATTTTCGGGAGCAGTGGGAGGAGTATTCTCGCGCTCCATCTTTAATAGGTTTTCATGGTGTTCTAAAACAGTTGTAGCTTTTATTAGACACATCTCACATAAAGTGTTATTGGGATATTCCTCGACGCAATGCTCAGCAACCGATAGAGCATTCTGGAGTATATCGATTTTCTCTGCTGTATTGACGGCCTGTTGTAATTGATTCGAGTAGTCTTCCCACCACTCATCTAGTTCTCTTAGTAATGTTAATCTGGTTGCTCGATTTCTGACGTTGATTTTTCCCTCGAATTCTATTTGCCAGAAAAGGTCTAACATTCCTGACCCGCCGATATCTTTTAAAAAATCTTCGTCTTCATCACTTCGAGGTTTAATGGGTTTTCGGTTGCCTTCAATTGGTACCAAGTTTTTTTCATGTTTTCTCAAGCTTTTACGAACTATCGATTTATGTTGAAGATAAAAATTTCTCAGATCAGGGTATTTACTTATCCAACTTTCTTCATTCTCTTCCAAAGCAGATAAATGATTGGATACAGCAGTTATGATTTCCGATGTCTCAGTCATATTCAACAATGACTCTAGGCAAGATTGCCAGGATTGTAGTAAGTTGCTTTTTGCTTGATGAGAGTCTATTAGACTCTTGAATTGGTTGTTCAATTCGATAAATTTGTTCATTTGGGTTGTCTGTTAAGTGTTAAAGACCGATTAGTAATAGGTGCCTATTACGTAATTCATAATATACTAAAAAGGAAGTTTTTAAGACCAGTAAACCTCTTTGTTAGTTATATCTGCCAACACTAATTTCTCTTAATCGTGCTCCGCTTAGTTCTCTCTTAGCCTTTATATATCTCGACTTTTTATCCACGCTTTCTCTATTACACGACTTAAGGTAAGGAGTATCTTGGAGGTAATAATATGTTCGCTATGGTATGAATGTGAATGTTGATGAACAAGTTTTACAGCTTCCCGTCACTCGCTTGATAGAAACTTCTGGCGCTGAGAATATTGACACAATCATATTATCTGAATGGAACACGATGCAGAATTTTATTATGCGAACTGCTATCCCAATAGTAAGTGAAAGGAGAGGGAGACATGAAGTTATAGCCTCAGGGATAGTTCTTACTCATAATAATAGATTTTTTGTCATAACAGCTAATCATGTATTAGACGAACGTACTCAAAAACCTATTGGAATTCATGATGGAGACCATACGGTATTTGCGATAAAACAACTTTCAGATACAATCTATCATACCGTACCAAAAGCTGAAGGTGAAACCGATAATGACGATATCGGCTGGTTCGAAATATCCTCCTCATTTTTCGATCGTCTTGCGAAAACTTGGATAGCTACTAGATTTGAAGAACAGAAAACCAGCACGCCAATGCTTTCAAAATGGAGAGTCGCGGCAGGATATAGAGGTAGACAAAAGTCGTATGACGATATTCTGCCGCCCCGTTGCTCACTTCTAACAACAAACGTTCTTGGGGATGAACAATACGGAAGTTTTGGCTTAGATACCTCTAAGCATATCCTTTTAAGCATTGGTGGGTTGAAAACAAACGGGAAAGGGCTCGAGCTGAATGAATTGAAATGGGATGGGATGAGTGGGGGGCCGATTTGGGAGATCCCGACGATCGAACAACATATTCTTGGCAACACTAAACCGATTTTTAGAGGCATCGTCACTGGCGGAGATAAGAGTGGAAAGGTTATGTTTGGGACGTCCTCCTCATTAATCTGGCCTGAGATAGTCGAGCATGCTAGAAGACCGTAACTTAGTTTTAACTACTGATCGATTATCCAGTGGTTTGTAATTCGATCAGTTCGCCGGTAAAACCTTCAAGAAAGAACAGCCTTGAAAAGCTCGATTCGAATTTATATGTCTCAATAGTTTCTCTACTATCACTAATGTGTACCCACGAAGACATTCCTCCACCTGTTGTGTATATTAGGAGCCAACATTCATCACAATACCTCAGATAGCCAGAAAGTTTGTTATTCTTCTCCTGAACTCTAACATCTAAATTCTCATGGAGTACGGTCGGAATTCCACCACCGCCGTTCATCGCCCACAAACTGGGATATTTCGAGTGATAATCCTCTATCCACACGGATTGAAAAACATCCTGAAGGTTGAATACCGATAACTGATGCCAAGATAAAGCTGCTACTCCTTGACCAGAGTAGATGGTGTTTATCATCGTCACTATCCGGTCAACGATTTCTCTCTTGAGATTTCTGTCGTTCTCGTTCGTAAATTTCCAACTAGAATTCTTAGAGAAATCGACACGCAATTGCCTAGAACTCTGCCGTTCGAATTTTGTCTTGGCCGTTTCGATGATCCTATTGAATTCACTTTCTTCTCGTCTCAATGGAGAGCCTTCGACCTGATCGGGCGAGTTTAGATCGACAAAGTATTCGCACAATTCAATGCCGATCTGCCGATTGTTTCTCGTTGCTATCCTGTCTGGTGGCGAAGGCATACCGGTAACAGAAAGTTTTGGGGTTATCGGATCTGTAATAGACGGATCTTGCAGCTTCGAAAGAAATTTCTGAAAATAGTGCTCCTCAGCTGTTGTCTGCCGTTCGGCGTGATTCTTATTGACTCCCATCTGCATCGATTATTAAATTTGAAACGAGTGGACATTGGTGACTTGCCACGGTACAAAGGTTGACGGCGAGAATTCGATTGGAGCAAAATAAGGATTCGTTATCGAAGCAAGACCCTCTAGATGCTGCCTATCATCGTCATTGAGGGAATTCCACCAACTTGAAGAGAAAAAAGTGTTTTCGAGATGTGCAAATATTACCTGCACAATGTAGCTGGGTAGTTCATCGACAGGCCTAGCGAGTAATGATTCAACGAAACGACGTGGCGCACTCTGGTTTGTCTGCCAAAAAAAGGACAGAGTACCACCATTGTCTGTAGAAATCAGGCTAACCATAAGTGATTCCAGATCAGATTTCTCGTCCAGCGATTGTAGGACATTGCCAACAAGATCAAGCCTAGGTGTAATGACGCCGACACTAGTAAGGCACAGATCACCAGTGAAGCTTATGGTTGCCCCGGACCAACCGGTGTATGTCTTTGACAATAACTGGGCATCCATTGTGCTCTTGAGGCGAGATTGATCTATGAGTGCCTTTTGGGTTGCCGGTTCTAGGATGCGCAATGCTTCGTCAACTGATTGTTGCATCCATTCCATCATCTCAGGTGGAACACTAATAGGCAGATCAGCTATGAGGTTCTCGGCATTCCTAGCCCCTTCCTTTTGATAAATCTCATGACAAAGGGCACGGTATGCAAGCAGAAAACCCTGTTCTGGCGTGCCTGTAAATTCTACCTTTTCAATGGGAGCAAAAGTCTCATTATCATGCTTCGAGCAGAAACCAGTAAAGGTTGAAGCTTCGCGCCAACCTTTCGGCTGTTGGGTCAACCTACCATCGTTGTCGAGCCTCCCAGCATAGAAGGTCTGGACTTTATGGACTTGGTCGCAGATCTGTCGTAGGCTCTTGGATCGTTGGATTGAATGGGCGTCAATAATCTGATCACACACAGCAGCAGAGGCTTGTGGGTGGAAGCATTTTTCATGCTGCCAAGCTTTATCGAACTTTGGCTTTAGTGCTTCAATTCGAGGGAGATTTTCCATGATTTGCTCTAACGGTGATGTGCTCACTGTAGTGCCATTAAGGGTTCTTATTGTAGTGCTGATATAAATTTGATCCCCTTCATTCTATACACGACAGAACTACTGTGAGTGGAGGAAATAGTTAACAATATGATCCCATTTCCACCTATTAATATAGGTGACCATCTACTAACAAATTTAACCAAACGGACTGGCGAAGAACTGACGAAGGTTTTGCGGCTCGGAAATTTAGAAAAGGATGTCGCTACTCGGAAAAATTTGTATTTTTGTTTTGTGAATTAGCGAAGGTACAAGTAAACTCTTTAAATAAAAAACGTAGAAATTGGGCTGTTTTAAGTGCTTTTTCGCAAATGAGTTTACTTTCTTCGGGTGTTTGATTCAGCCCGTTTGTTCTTTGGCGGTTGTGCTCCCTGGGGGACTCGAACCCCCGACCCACTGATTAAGAGTCAGTTGCTCTACCAACTGAGCTAAGGAAGCGAGACGAAAATACTTTTCCGGCCTCCTTAGTTCCAATATCGTTGGTTATGGGGTAAAACGATATTGGAGCGTGCCCATATAGGGGGGTTGCTGGAAAAGGCTACCAGAGGATGTTGAGTTTAGATGCTCTTCTATAAGTATAAGCCAATTATCAGCCCCATGGAAAGTAGCAAATGATGAGAAAGGCACTTCAAGGGATAAATCTTGTGTATATTGCTGTGATCCCTGTCCATTGTTGCCATAGGACCCACCATATTTAACTGTAAATCCTTGTAAGGCCGCTGTAAGTTTTAGCTTCGTTTGTGAATATTCGCCTTGTTCGATGCCAACGGTTCGAATATATTCTTTTGCAGAAGTAGGAAGGAATTGATTGATAATTGCATTTGCCCCACTGTAGAGTCCGGAGGCGAGGGCAGTTGTTGATATCTTTTCTGCCGTAGTCGTTTTATTGTCGTCGGCTAAGTTGCCTGTTAATAGGAAATATGTGGCATCTTTTTGAATTTCTGCCGGAGTTCGAGCATCTTTTACATAAATACCTGTCCCCTTACTTTCTTTCCATAACTCAAAAGAGATTCGAGGATCGCTCTTTGGTCCGTTAATATTAACGACTATCTTAACGTCGCCCCAGGCATCACTTGAATGGGAGCCGATATACTCGGCTTTTAGATCAAGCTGAGGATTGCCGAGGTCGCCTTGAAAATCGATGCTACCACTTACCGGTTTAAATTCCTTCAAGAATTTATAACTGGAATTATCAGTCAAAACTAAGGTACCGGTTAACTCATAATCAGAAAAAGCTCGATCCCGTTTAAAGGTTAAATTACCTTTCGATTTCATCTCAGCTTTTAATTGCTCACCGGTCAAGCCGTATCCACGATCGAATGGTATCGTCAGCCAAAAATCTCCGGGCATCTTGATGTTCAACGAGTAAAGCATCTTATCCTTAAACGATGCGCTTGAAACTTCGGGCTGCAATGGGCCAACATCCGGCAATTCATCCTTCGTTGGGACTCGTGGGGATACCTCAGCCATAAACGCTTCTTCCTCGTAATCACGTTGCGGTGGTTTGCGGACCGTGAAGGTATCAACTTCTACTATAGAATCAACCGGTACCGTAGTCGTCGCGATCACATAGGTAATGCCATCGTTTTGTAATTGAGCTGCCGATACGGTTGGTGGTAAGGTTAGATACGCCTGGAGCACATTAATATCCCCATCAAGATGTGGCTCATCCATTGTACCATAAAAGGTAAGTGGTGCGGGACCAGTCTGGATGGTAAGTGGCCCGTAAATAGTTTTTAGTGTTTCGCGAGAAGCATCATTAAGCACCAGCAGCCGGGGAGCATTCAAATGAAAGCGCATGCTATCGAGCTTGAAGCCCTTGAAGAACAGACGACCGTCGAGCTTGGCAGTTCCTTTCGGATCGTCGGCAGCAACATTCGAGATCGAAAGATTATCGAAGATCAACTCGGCATTTGATAAACGGATCGGGCCTTCAATATTATACCGGATGTTAGTAAACGGCAACAAGAATGAGCCGTGACGAATATTCACATCCCCACCGTATTCAATTTTTTCGAGGGTACCTTTGGTTGTAAAGGCGACATCGCCAAGACCATGAAATTCAGAAACCAGTGGTATGAATGGCCCGAAAATATCGAGCGGAAAATCTTTGGTTTCTACTCGCAAACTTAATGGGCGAGTCGCATTACGAATGCTATCGGCTTTTCGCTGCGGGTAATTCTGAAGCGAGAAGATGACCGGAACACTATCGATGGCAATGTCAAGTTTGTTGGCTCGCGATGGGACGATCTTTTCCCGTCCCATTCTTATGCTTTCGATCGCGAATGCATCACTATCGACATGGATATTTATGTTGCCTCGTAGCGTATTATCGGCATATTTAAGAGCAATTCTTCCGGTATCGATCGTAACTGAGCTATAAGTAATATTCTTTAATCCAAGATTTGTCTCGATCGTCGGATGGGCAAGCGTACCCTTCATATCCAGATCGAATCGCTGCAAGCGGCCACGCATTGTCCCGAGCGATGAGATATCGAACCAGTTCGAAACGAACTTCGGCAGTTCTTCTACCCGCAATAACGTAGAATGCAGGAAAGCATATTTGATCGAATCTTTTTCGATCTGAGCACCGAGTGTAATACGCTGAGCAAATTTATTTCCGGGGTCTAAACTTGCTTCCGGCCGTATTAGCGTAAGCGAATCCAACTTTAGCAAACCGGTATTTGAGAAGGAAAGCGTAGCCGGATATTCATTGTTCCATTCGAAGGCATCGGAGAATCTGACGCGAACAGAATCGAACACAAAACCTTTTGTCGCGCCGATGACTGAGGCATTACCTTTAAATCTGACAAATGTTTTATCTTCGATATTTGCAGCAATGGTATATCGAATGCTATCATTATCAAGACGGATAGCTGCAAACGGCTGAGTGATACCAATGCCGGCAACATAGAGCATGGAATCTGAAGAAATGCGAACACCACCGCGAGCTGCAGCAAGAGCATCTTCGGTATTCGTCACCAAATTGCGTAACCCAATTCGAAGCTGCAACTGTCGAGCGACTATGGTTGGAATGCCGAGGGCAATGCTATCGTCGCCATATGGCTTGACTAATAAATGTTTTAAGGTACCATCGAGACGAACATCCATTGCTTCTTTAGGGCAGCCGATGATGCTGCCATCGAGTTTTCCACGGGCCAGCAACGTCATGCCTGGAAGAAAATGATCGAGCGGTCTGAGATCTTTCAGATCCATCATGAATTCGCAATGCAGCGAATCGTCACAGGTGATCTTCCGAAAGCGGGCCGAGCTATCACGTACCCGCGGGGCAAAATGGGAATCGGAATCAGGATGTGCTTTATCGAATGAATGTGATAGTGCATTCAGCCGGTCTGAAAGAACGACACCAAGCTTTTCGACATCATAAGTGCCTTGAACTTTCAGATCGGCAATGTCGCTCGCAAAAATATCCGTCCGTCCGTGAAGCGAGTCGTTGTATTGAAGTGTTGCCGTTAATAAGATCGGGGCAAGAGTATCCTGATGATAGGTGAGGCCGGCAATAACTGTATGAAGGCTTCCTTCAATGGTCCCGATCGATTTTATTTTGCCTGACAAAGTTGCATTGGCATTCACCGAAGCCGACTGAGGAAACGCCGGGACATATTTTGCGATCGGTACTTCAAGAGCCGATACATCGCACTCATAGGGTAAAAGAGAATCGGTAATACCGATGGTTGCATAGTTCGCATTAATGCTCGATCCGTCGGCAAAGGCAACGGAGCTCTTCTCCACATTCGCCGTTCCGTTCTGCATTGATCCGCCAAGATGCAGTTTCGCCATGTTGAATTTATAGAACGAGCTCGTTTGGTCGGCATCGATCACAAATGCCGTATTCATTTGATGGATATCAAAACTAGATCCTTTAGCATGAACGGAAAGATTTAAATTGCTCCTCATTGATGAATCAGATACGATCGGAGCGAGATTCAGCGATTCGGTTTTTAGATCGGTCAGATAGGTAGGCTGTTGCCCTCGAAAATCAAATTCGGCTTTACCATCGACTGAACCGGTGCCGGTCTTAATACTAAAGATCGAAGCAAAATTCTTGGGTGTGCCTTTATAGGTTAGCTTTGAAATGTTGATGTTTCCATATCCTCTTAGATCCGGCATCTTCAAGCCGGGTAACCGAGAGTGAAGGGTATTATCGGTGAGATTCTTGCCGGTTAGTTCAACATCAAAGTAGATTTGTGACGGATTGTGAAGGTTCTTTACTTCACCGCCGAATGTCAAAAGACCCCGACTGCCAAAATCCAATCGGCCAAGTTTTATTCGCAAGTCGCTGTAAGGTCCGTCGGCGTCAAAATCAAATGCCGATGAACTTCCAAGAAAAGCTAGATTTGGGATCCACTGAGCGAGATCTAATTGCGAGACCGAGGTTGCTGATATTTTTACATGTGTTGCAGCCGAGCCAAGGGAATCGTAAGGCTTACCATCGAGAACAGCAATCGGTTTCATCGATGCATCCAGCTTTATATTCGATAGGTCTGTGATCAAATGCAGGTCTTTTATCTCGACATTCGAATGATCTCTCGTTGCAATGAGTGAAAGGTGGTTAAGATTAAACAGTGAGTTGGCCTCGGTAAAACTTAAATGCTCTATGTTTGCATACTGCACATTTTCTCCTTCAGTCTTTCCGCTCATCATGAGCATGACATTCTGAAGTTTCAGATTGCTATAACGCACCGTTTTTTTATTACGCGGATTATCGTACGGCAGAATAGAAGCAGGTGCACTAGAATCATTCACATTAAAGACATTGAATGTCCCGTAGCTAATGCCAAAGTGTTTGAGCTTTATTGTTTGAAGGAATGGCGTTTTGTCTGTTGAAGGAGCAGATGGTTTTAATAACTTTGCAATATTCCAAACCGAATCTCCTTTGGCTTGAAATAAATTTACGGTTGGTGAGTCAAGCCAAATTTCTGTAATGGCGATATCTTTTGAGAAGATAAGACTCCACAATGAATATCTCAGCGAAATTTCTTTGATCTGTGCTAGAGTAGTTGTATCGTTCTTTAATTTGACCGACACATTCTCGATCGTCGTCCCAGTAATGAAATTTCCGCCGATATAACCGATCGAAATAGTTGCATTAGTTTCTTCGCTGACGATCTCAAGAAGCTTAGCGCGCAAAAAATTTCGGAAGGGAGATGTTTGAGTTGCGGCTATAATTAATAATAGCAATAAAAAAAGCACAAGGAGGGCGCGCCGAACATAGCGCCAAAACCGGCTCGGCGGTTTAACCGCTGGCTGATCGGGTGCTGTCCCCGGTACCGGTTTTTCTTGCTCGGGCATTCTATAGATACTAACAGCAACAATGCCCAAATCTGTTTTAGGAAAGTGTGCTATAATTGTGACTTTTTATTCACTTACGGGGACTCTTGCGGCAACCCTTGACAGTAGTATTCGCGTTGAATAGGGATAATGGAGCAGTGGACAAAAAGCGAAAGCCGAACCGACCGCATCGAGCAAACCCTTGCAAGGCGCCAGCCGGGGCTTGTCGTCGTACTTGAAAATGTCCACGATCCGCATAATATCGGGGCAATACTCCGCTCCTGCGATGCCGTCGGAGTAATGCGGGTAATGATGCTGTATACGATTGAAGAACCGCCAAAAATAGGTGTTACTAGCGCATCTGGGGCGATGAAATGGATCGAGTTCAGACGGTTTCGCTCGGTCGCTTCGTGTTTCGATGAACTGCACGTTGAGGGATTTCAGATCCTTGCAACGAAGATCGAGCCGAAGGCAGCAAGTTTGTATTCTTACGATCTGGCGAAACCTACGGCACTCGTTTTCGGTAATGAACATCGTGGCATTTCTGAAGAAGCGGCGTCGCAAGCAGATGGACTTGTCTATATCCCCATGATGGGTATGGTCGAAAGCGTCAATGTATCCGTTGCGGCAGCGATCTCATTATTCGAAGCTTCGCGGCAGCGTTCTGCAAAACAGATGTATGACCAACCGCAACTTAGCCCGGAATGCCTTCGTTTGCTCGCAGACGATTGGATAAAAAAATAATTGATAAAAAAATAACCGGTCGTTACTATTGGATTCCTTTTCACTTCATTTTGCATCGGGAGTATGGTGGCTTTGTGCTCTGGCACTTGTTGCCGGCATTGGGTTATCTATCTGGACGTATCAGCGTACGATTCCGCGCACCACTGATTCAAGACGAAGACTGCTTATCGCTCTTCGCTCACTTGCATTAGCATTACTTCTTTTTGTTCTATTCCAACCGATCTTAACGTTAACAAAAACGCAAGACCGCTCACCACGAATTGCCGTCCTCCTCGATAACTCCCGGTCGATGTTGTTGCCGGCCTCACTTGCCGATACTACGATCAACCGCTTGACGGCAATGAAAAAAAATATCTCGACTGTATTTCCTTCGGATATTTTGTCAAATCGTGGTGCTGTTTCGCTGGAGATGTTTTCAGAGCAAGCATTGAAGATGGATACGACTCTTGCCTATTTATCATCTTCGCTCAAAGGCGATGGTGCTGTTACTGATATTTCGTCTGCGCTTGCACTGTTGACCGAGCAGCAAAAGACGGAGAATATTGGGGCAGTTGTTCTTTTTAGCGATGGTGCTTATACTGCTGGATCAAATCCGTTATATACAGCCGAACATCTTGGTATCCCCATCTTCACTGTTGGTATCGGCGATTCGACAGAACGGCGGGATGCGGCGATCACAAATTTATTTACGAATGAAGTTGCTACCATCGGGGCCACTCAGCCGGTCGATATTACTATTCACAGCACCGGTGCTCGCGATGGTGAGCAAATTACTGTTAGTCTCTTTGCGGAAAATGAAAAGCTCGATGAAGAGCGGATCACACTCAAAGCCGGGACAACCGACGAACAGGTCAGTTTTAATTATACTCCGAAACAAGAAGGATCCGTAAAGCTTACGGCAAAGATCACTCCACTTTCATCGGATGAAGCTACAACGGTAAATAACATTCGCATTCAGTACATTAAAGTACTCAAAAATACTTTTAAGATCGTCCTCTTTGCCGGAGCACCGAGTTCGGACGTCTCCTTTGTAAAAGATTATTTCAACGGCAGAAAAGAAATAGAATTCTCAACGTTCATCCAAAAGCAAGGAGCGGAGTTTTACGAAGGAGCGCCGACGTATGACAAAGTCAAAAACGCCGATCTCGTCATTCTCTGTGGGTTTCCGATCTCATCAAGTTCTTCTGAAAGCATTTCTCTTGTGAAGCGATTAGTAGCTACTGACGGCCATTCGCTGCTATTCATTCCGTCGCGAACACTCGACCTTTCAAAAGTAAAAGTTATCGAAGATATTCTCCCATTTAGTATTGGCAATGGACAAGCTTCGACGAATGAATTGAATGTATCGGCACTCGTTAATGCTCAAAGCCTGACGAATCCGATCCTCCGTGCCGATAAAGCCCAGACTGCTGCCCCAAAATGGGAATCGCTTGCACCGCTCGTTAAAACCGAAACTCATTTTGCTCCAAAGGCAGAGAGTCAGGTTCTTGCCGAAGCAACATTACAAGGCGTTAAGATCGGCGAGCCCTTATTAATGTCGCGTACAGTTGGTAAATCGCGCCAGATAGCATTCACCGGTTACGGCCTTTGGAAATGGAAGCTTACTTCGTTCGGCAGAGAACGAGCATTTGCTTCGCTTTCGCGGACAAAAGATTCAGTTGTGGCCAGCGAAAGCGCCCTTGATATCTTCCTTGGTAATGCAACTCGTTGGCTGGTGCTCAGAGATGAAAACAAGAGAGTTCGCATCGAGCCGACGCAGCGGCTATACGATGCCGGTGAAAGTATCGAATTCACCGCCCAGATCTACGATGAGAGTTTTGTACCCGTCGATCAGGCAATCGTTACGGCAAAAATAACAGGTGGTTCTCTGACTTCTCCAATGGAGCTCACTCTTGAACCACTAACAAGCGGACGATATAGCACAAAGCTTCCACAAGGCCTTGCTAAGGGCGAGTATAGTTATAGTGGAGTGGCATCCGCCGATAATAAAACGATCGGCAGCGACGGTGGTCGCTTTAATGTCGGCGACTATTCGATCGAATTCGCAGAGCCCAGAATGCGGAGCGATATCCTTCGTGAGATGGCAACTCGCAGCGGTGGGAAATTCTATACTCCACAAACAAGTGGATCATTAATGGACGACATCAAACGAGCCGGTTCATATACTCCAAAGCGCATCGAAGAAAAATCGGAGTTTGAAGCTCGGATTTCATGGTATATTCTCGGTCTTGCGATCGCCTTATTCGGCACCGAGTGGCTTTTACGTAAACGATCGGGAATGCTATGAGAGTTT
>DASTAO010000450.1:0-5293 GCA_035712525.1 Kapaibacterium sp. (SeqCode) | reverse complement strand
GGAATCAAGTACAAAATACCTCCGACCTATATTATCAAGAGATCGTCAGCCTGATAAAGCAATATAATCCAACATACCGAGGTGGGGCGGATATCCTAAGTGCTGATTTCCAACCTATAATTGAATCAAGTGGCCTCTTTGACACGGTCGAGCAATTCAACTTTCCATTCTCGAAACAGTTTACCTTCGAAGCGTATCTTGGGTTTCTGCTTTCGAAGTCCTACATCGGTGCGGCAATTACATCCGATAAACTCCCGGCCTTCATGGAAGCGGTCTATGGAATTTTAGGCGAGTATTTCCCGGGCGGCAAAGTAACGGAGAAATACGAATCGGTTGTGATGGTCGCCCGAAAGAAATAACTACTTCTTTCTCTTTTCTCTGATAAAGTGAACGATCGGTAATAGCAGTGATGACCCGACCACTGCAAGAATAGCCATCGGTAGATATTTTTCAACTTCAGGGAAGGTTTTTGCAAGATAATAACCTGCTGAAGTCATTATGCCGATCCAAAGCACGGCACCGGCAACATTATAGAGAAAGAATTTCTTACGGTCCATCTCGGCCACCCCGGCGACAACGGGCGCAAAGGTTCTCACGATCGGTACAAAACGGGCGAGGACCATTGTCTTGCCACCATGTTTTTCATAAAAGGCATGGGTTCGGATAAGATGCTCGCGTTTGAATAATTTTGAATCCGGCCGCTCGAATAATTTTTTTCCCGCGGTCTTCCCGATATAATAACCAACAGTGTTACCGATGATAGCCGAAGCCATTAAGGCTATATTCATCAATAGGAAGGACATCTGAATGGTATTCGTTGCTGAAAGCAACCCGGCACTGATCAGTAGAGTATCGCCCGGAAGGAAAAAACCTATAAGAAGGCCTGTTTCGGCAAAAATGATGAGGCACAATACCGGTACTCCGCCATTAGTAATGAGTTGGCGAAGCCCGTCACTTGAAAACAATTGATGTAAAAAATCCATGCTTTTAAAAAGATAAGCCTATAATACCATTAAATTTGTAAAGAAGTTTACAATAATCTTATGGAAAGAATCTTAGATAACTGGTATTCCGATTCGCTTCGCGAAGAAATGCCGATCGCTCAATATGGGACTACTGGCAGAGCATTACTTATGTTTCCATCGGCGGCGGCGGATTATCTGGAGTATGAGCGATTTTATCTGATCGATTCCATTAAGCATCATATCGAATCGGGCAAGATCCGTTGTTTTTCTATCAACTCGATCAATAGCCAAAGCTGGCTTAATAGCGAGATCGAACCGCGGCAGAAAGCTATTCGCCATCAGGAATTCAATAAGTACATCGAGTCGGAAGTTGTACCCTATATCAACGATAAGCTTGGCGACGGTGCCGGAAACATCTTTACGTTCGGTGTTTCCTTCGGTGCACTTCATGCTGTCAATACCTTGCTTCGCAAGCCAGAGCTCTTTGCCGGTGCACTTGGAATGAGCGGCGTCTATGATCTGAAGGATTATTCGAAAGGCTACTTCGACGAGGACGTCTATTACAATTCACCAGCCGATTACATGCCGAGGTTAGAGGATGAAAATATCTTAGCAAAGCTTCGCAAAAAAATGGTCTATTTCTATACCGGCAGCGGTGAATACGAAGATCCATCGGGCTCCTGGAAGATGGCCGAGATCCTCGGCTCAAAGCAAATTCCAAACTATGTCGAATGCTGGGACCATACCTGGCGACATGATTGGCCGACCTGGCGGGAGATGTTACCACAGGCGATTGAGAAGTATTTATAATTATTTCATAGCTGCTGCTAATATCTTTTCACACAACTCTTCAAAACTCATTCCAGCCGCTTTAGCAGCTTTCGGGACAAGGCTTGTCTCTGTCATGCCAGGCAGAGTATTAATCTCAAGGCAATAGAAACTGCCGTCGTCCTTTAATCGGAAATCAACTCTTGAATAGCCGCTGCAATTACAACAATTATGAAGGGCAATGGAATGTTGCTGTAACTGCTTTGCAATATCGGCCGGGATATCAGCCGGTGCATAGTAGTTAGTCATGCCTTTGGTGTACTTATGATGGTAATCATAGAATCCCCCTTCCGGGGCAATCTCGACGACTGGCAATGCTTTATCGCCAAGCACTGCAACAGTAAGTTCTCGACCCTCAATAAACTCTTCGATCAATGCACCGTCGGAATATTTCCACGACAATCTGATACCTGCCTCAAAATCAAAATCTGCCTGAGTTGAGATCGTCAAGCCAACAGTAGAGCCCTGATCATTGGGCTTAATGACAATCCCGCCTTTCATTTTCTCTAGTGATCGCTTGGCGACCGCGTCAATGCCACTCGGTGCATTCTTCGCGATGAAATCCCATTTCGGCGTCGGAATGCCGACCGCTTGCATTAAGATCTTGGTATAGGCTTTATCGATGCTCACAGCACATGAGCGAGATCCGCTGCCGGTAAATTTCTTGCCAAGTAATTCAAGAACCGATTGGATGGTACCATCCTCACCGGGCACACCATGCAAGCCATTAATGAGACAATCTGCATTTCGAACAGCATCACTCGTCAGGCTATCAATAAGGATGCTACCTTGCGAAAGCTTACCAAGGTCTTCCGGTGTGGGCGGTGTCGCATTCGGTGGTGAAAGCGTATAATCGCTCGTCTTCATTGTACGATTCGTAGCCGGATCGAGAAGGGTAACAGTGTGTCCAAGTGCTTCGTAAGCACGAGCCATAGCTGAGCCGCTAAGTAATGAGACTTCACGCTCGGCACTCGTGCCACCAAAGAGTACGGTTAGGTTCATGGCTGCAAAAATACTATTGTCTGAACTGGGATTTTTGGGATTGAAGGGATTACAGGAATCAAGGCCAACGGTTATCCGGTAAATTTGTTGTATCTTTGAACATTATTATGAGAGTTACAACCCGAACCATTGCCGAGAAAAAGCAGCGTGGCGAAAAGATCACGATGCTTACAGCGTATGACTATACGTTTGCTAAACTATTAGATGAAGCAGAAATTGACTTGCTACTTGTAGGCGATTCAGTTTCGAATGTGGTTCAGGGAAATGATACAACCTTGCCGGTTACGCTCGATGAGATGATCTATCACTCGAAGGCCGTTATCAAAGGCGCCCGCAATTATTCGATGGTCGTTTGCGATCTCCCTTTCATGACATATCAAGCTGACCCAGTCGAAGGTTTTCGCAACGCCGGTAGAGTAATGAAAGAAACTGGCGCTGGTGCGGTAAAGCTTGAAGGTGGTGAGCGAGTCTGTGAGACCGTCAAATTAATGACCGATAATGGTATTCCGGTTTGTGGTCATCTTGGGCTTACTCCGCAGTCGATCAATCAATTCGGTACTTATCGGACTCGCGGCACAAACCCTGAAGAAGCTGACCGGTTAAAAAAAGATGCACTTGCTTTACAAGATGCCGGAGTCTTTGCAATCGTTTTGGAGAAGATACCGGCTGCCTTAGCAGAAGAGGTAACGAAGATGCTGCAGTGTGCAACGATCGGAATAGGTGCCGGTAATGGCTGTGATGGACAAGTATTGGTGCTTCATGATATGCTTGGACTTAACGAAGAATTTCATCCGCGGTTTGTTAGGAAATATCTGCATCTTGCTGAAGAGGTCCGCTCAGCTTTCAAACGATATTCCGAAGATGTTCGAAGCGGAGGATTTCCGAATAAAGACGAATCGTATTAACAATGATCCGCCTATGTATTGTTGGGGTTATTCTGCTATTAGTTGTGTCGTCTTGTTCTCGGACGACCCACCCAACTGGTTCTGATAAAGTTGTGATTGACCAACTCTATTTTGGTCGTAATGTAAAAGGCATCCAGGTGGTATCCGATTCGGCATGGAATAATTTTCTTGCCGATGTCGTCACTCCTCGCTTTCCGAAGGGATTTACATTCTGGCCGGCAACAGGACAGTGGCGCTATGATGATGCTCAAATAGAACGCGAGGCAAGCTTTGTGCTTGGACTATTGCACCAGCCTTCTGCCGTAGCAGATTCGAATATCATTGTCATTACAACAGCCTACAAGCAGCGCTTCCATCAGGAGTCGGTACTACGAGTCAGTTTCCCAGCACGGGCTTCATTTTAAGTCAAAGTTCTCTGCTTCACCAATACCAAGGAAACGTACCGAGACAGGGAAGTAATATCCTTATATGCTTTTTTGTAACAAATCTACCCTCCGATGTATTTTAGTATTCAATAACTATTAGAACCCAGAGATGAAAGCAATCATAATGGCCGGCGGATTCGGCACTCGGCTCAGGCCATTAACAATGACATTGCCGAAGCCGATGGTGCCATTATTAAACCGTCCAATGATGGAGCACATCGTTCGGCTCCTGAAGAACCATGGCTTTCGCGACCTCACCTCATTACTTTACTTTCATCCGGAAGCGATAAGCTCCTATTTCGGCGATGGAAGTGCATCGAATATATCTATGAATTATATTCGTGCCGAAGCAGATTTCGGCACGGCAGGCAGCGTTCGCAACGCAACCGAACAAATGAATATTAAGGAGCGCATCGTTATCATTAGCGGTGACGTCCTGACCGATTTCGATCTTACCGATGCCATAGCGTTTCATGAAGAGAAAAAAGCCGTTGCAACGATCGTCCTGACCAGAGTTAAAAATCCGTTGCAATATGGTGTAGTCATTACAAGCGACGATGGACATATTGAACGCTTCCTCGAAAAGCCATCCTGGGGTGAAGTCTTCAGTGATACGATCAATACCGGTATTTACATCCTCGAACCCGAAGCCTTCGAGAGAATTCCGTACAAACGCGAATTCGATTTTTCGAAAGATCTTTTCCCGATGCTCCTTGAAGAGCGTGCCGGCTTATTCGGCTATATTGCTCAGGGGTATTGGCGCGACATTGGCAATCTTGGTGAATATCATGAGGCGCATCTCGATGCACTTGCTTCGCGGGTTCGTATTGAATCAAGTGGTCTTCCAGTCAAAAATGCCATTGTTGAAGAAGGCTCCATGGTTGAGGGAGTTGAGTTCTTTGGTTTTAATGTCGTTGGCAAAAATGTAAAGATCGCTCCTGGCGTAAAGTTGTTGAATTGTGTGATCGGCGATGGATGCACTATCCACGGCGGTTCACGGCTTGATCATACCGTGCTCTGGAAGAATGTCGAGATTGGCGAACGGACTCAACTTAGTTATGATGTAATCTGTAACGATGCCAAGATCGGGACCAATGCCCATCTTCATGAATTCGTATATATGGGCGAGCGCTGTGTCATCGGTGATCGTGCCGAGATCATGCCGAAC
>DASTAO010000449.1:0-3548 GCA_035712525.1 Kapaibacterium sp. (SeqCode) | reverse complement strand
AGATAACGTTTATACAACTACCGGCGATGGGAAGATCGAGCAGGAAGTCTATGATCCATATGCCCAAGAGCATGGAGGCATTGCAACACTTCCAAACGAAAAGAAACCTAAAGTAAAATCGGCATCTGATTCATTATTTTCAAATCCGGCAGCCGATTCACTTGCCATACTGGCAGCAAAGGCCGAGGCCGATAGCCTTGTAGCAAAAGAAAAAAGAGATGCCGAGATCAGGGAGCATAGTACTGATCTTTCCAATTTGTTTTTTGGCGATACATGGCAGCCGGTTTCTACCGTCCCGAAGTTCGGCTTTGTACCGCTCTTTATTGGTACCTTAAAAGTTACGTTGCTGGCGTTGCTCTTCGGCGCTCCGCTTGCCATTCTTGCCGCATTATTTACCAGTACGTTCGCGCCGAAATGGGCTCGTGAGATTCTGAAGCCGATCATCGAATTGCTTGCCGGCTTTCCGAGTGTTGTCATCGGATTTTTTGCACTGATCGTTATGGCAACGATCCTTCAGGACATCATGGGATATCAGTACCGGCTTAATTCTTTTGTGGGTGGTATTGCCATGAGTTTCGCGATCATCCCGATCATTTATACGATCAGTGAAGATGCGCTTACTGCCGTGCCGAACGCCCTTCGCGATGCGAGTACTGCACTTGGTGCCACAAAATGGCAGACTGCTTTTCGAGTGATCTTACCCTCGGCCATACCGGGTGTATTTGCTGCGATCATTCTCGGATTTGGTCGAGCATTCGGAGAAACAATGATCGCTTTGATGGCAACGGGTAATGCATCGCTTTCCAGTGCAAACCCATTCGAACCCGTCAGAACATTCGCAGCGACGATCGGTGCTGAAATGGCTGAAGTTGTGTTCGGCGATCAACATTACGGTGTACTATTCTTGATCGGTGCACTCCTTTTTATTTTTACATTCACACTCAACGCTCTCGTAGAATTTTATGTCAGAAAGCGCCTCATTAAGCGTATCCAGGGTAAGAAGCCTGGTTCGGAGCGCTTCATTTAAGCGCACGATGATCGATAATGCTGCCGGCGGAGTGACCGGCCTGGCAGCGCTTATTATTGTTGGCATGGTCGTAACGGTCATTGCCTCTGTCGTTATCGGCGGCTGGCAGCATGTCACCTGGGAATTTCTAACCGAAGCGCCACGAGAAGGAATGATGGAAGGTGGTATCTTTCCCGCCATCATCGGTACCGTTATCATGACCCTCCTGATGTCTGTCCTGGCGGTGCCCCTTGGTACGATCACCGCCATTTATTTATCCGAATATGCAAAGCCGAACTCCATCTTTGCCCGAGGCATTCGCTTTGCGGTAAACACACTTGCGAGTATTCCTTCGATCGTGTTTGGACTATTTGGACTTGGTTTTTTCATTCAGTTCGTTGGCAAAGGAATCGATTCGGTTGCCAATCCCGGCACGCTTGTCTGGGGGCAGCCTAATATTCTTTGGGCTTCGATGACGATGGGATTACTAACGCTTCCGGTGGTGATCGTCTCTGTTGAAGAAGCGATACGAACAGTACCGCAGGAGTGGCGCGATGGTTCGCTTGCGCTTGGCGCGACGAGATTACAAACGATCCGAAAGGTTGTGCTGCCAAGTTCGATGTCGGGTATTCTTACAGGTATGATCTTAGCGATCAGCCGAGGCGCCGGCGAAGTAGCACCGATCTTATTTACCGGGGCGGCATTCTTTTTACCACAAATACCAGGTTCCCTTTCCTCGCAGTTCATGCATCTTGGGTATCATATTTATGTACTCGCGACTCAATCGGCAAATGTCGATAAGACGATACCGTTGCAATATGCTACGACCTTTGTACTACTCGGACTGACATTCACCCTTAACTTTGTCGCGATCATTCTCCGCTCGAGGTTGCGCAATAAACTCCACACGGCCTAATTAGAAACGGATATAATAGAATATGCTTGAACAAATAACACCTGAACGTGTTGAAGAAAGACGGATCGACCCAGCAGTTGCCGGCCGGTTACAGGCCGAAGAAAATCGTATGAGCATACCGATAAAAGTATCAACCAAAAAACTGAATCTCTTCTATGGAGAGAAGCACGCGTTGAAAGATGTCTCGCTTGACATACCTACCAATCGCGTCACTGCCTTCATCGGCCCTTCCGGTTGTGGCAAATCCACCTACCTGCGCACGCTCAATCGGATGAATGATACGATCGTCGGTGTCAAGATCACCGGCGAGGTGATCATGGAAGGGGTCAACATTTACGACTCGAAGCTTGATGTAGTTGAACTTCGTAAGCGCGTCGGAATGGTCTTTCAGAAATCGAATCCGTTTCCAAAGTCGATCTGGGAGAATGTTGCCTATGGCCCGAAGATCTTAGGCGAAAACAATAAAGCAAATCTGAACCTGGTCGTTGAAAAAAGTTTGCAGCAAGCGGCATTGTGGGATGAAGTAAAGGACCGGCTTCACCATTCCGCCCTCGGGCTTTCCGGCGGCCAGCAGCAGCGTTTATGTATCGCCCGTGCTCTGGCAACGAATCCGGAAGTATTACTGATGGATGAACCGGCCAGCGCTCTCGATCCGATCAGCACGGCAAAAGTTGAAGAACTTATTTTCGAGCTCAAACGAAATTATACGATCGTCATCGTTACGCATAACATGCAGCAGGCGGCTCGAGTAAGCGATATTACGGCATTCTTTTATCTCGGCGAATTGATCGAAGTCGGCGATACGCGAGATATGTTTACCAAGCCCTCGAAGAAACAAACCGAAGATTATATTACAGGAAGGTTCGGATAATAGCAATGAGCATGGATACTCTTGATCAACTTCAAACGCCGCGTCTGCATCGTCATTTCGAAGATGAACTCGATAAATTACGAGCCCTTCTTATTCGCATGGGCTCGCTTGTTGATGAGCAGATCGAACTTGCTTCGAAAGCAATTCTACAAACCGATTTTGAAGCAGCGCATTTTGTCCTTAAGCGCGAAGCCCGCGTGAACGAGTACGACCTTATGGTCGATGCGTTATCGCAACGTATTCTTGCCCTCACGCAGCCGGTGGCGACGGATCTGCGCCGATTGATCGCCGGGATGAGATTGGATTCGGAATTCGAGCGCATTGGTGATATTGCTGTTAACATCGCTGAACGAGTAGGTCCGCTTGAAGGCCAGATTGATATGCTGACAAGAGTTGGCTTGAAGCAGATGCTCGAAGAGGCGCATCGCATTTCGCGTTCTGCTTTCGATGCCTTTATCAATAACGATGCTGAACTTGCCAGAACACTATTCGATCGTGAAGAAGGAATCGATAGATTAGCTCATCGGGCATTCGATCTCTTGATCGACGAGATGAAGCGCGATCCGCTCCAGATCGAACCGGGTGCTCATGCGATGGCATTACTTCGTCACGTCGAACGCTTAGCCGATCATGCGACAAACATCGCCGAAGATGTGATCTTCATCGTCGAAGCAAAGATGCTAAAGCACCAGTCGATGGAATCGATAGGGTCGAAGGAGTAGGGTCATTCTTTTATAAATGCACCCTGAGTTTCT
>DASTAO010000448.1:0-2249 GCA_035712525.1 Kapaibacterium sp. (SeqCode) | reverse complement strand
CCGTTTTGACACCAAGTTCGCGGCAGCTACGGATGATCCGAAGCGCAATTTCACCGCGATTGGCAATTAAAATCTTATTAAACATTATAGAGAAATGATGAAGGATGAATGATGAATTATGAATGGATAGATTTCATCATTCATAATTCATCATTCATCATTTCCTTAATCCAGCTCTAAAACAACCAGCGTCTGTCCATATTCGACAGGCTGTCCATTCTCAACCAAGATCTTTACAACCTTACCCGCTGCATCGCTTTCGATCTCGTTCATGAGCTTCATTGCTTCGATGATGCAGATGGTCGTGCCGGATTCGATTCGCTGGCCGACCTGAACATAGGAATCAGCATCAGGCGATGGTGCACGATAGAACGTACCGACGATCGGGGACTTAACTTCGTGAGTTTTAGCAGAGGAAGCGGAAGTTGTTGTTGTAGCCTCGCTTGTAGCTGCCGATGCAGGAGCACTGACGGTTGTCGAAGCCGGTGCCGGCATTGAAGCAGGCATATTATAAGGCATCGGCGGCTGATAGTAAGCCATCGGCGCAGGAGCTGGCTCACCTTTACGGGCAAGACGGATCTGCGTGCCTTCTTCTTCGATCTCCAGTTCGGTAAGAGTACTATCGTCGAACAGTTTTACAACTTGTTCTAAATAAGTCAAATCCATGTATCCTCCAAATGATGAAGGATGAATGGTGAATGATGAATCCAGATGAACAGGTACCTATTCATCATTCATCATTCAACATTCATCATTTATTTCGCTGCCTTAACTCGCTCGAGATACTGTCCCGTACGCGTATCCACTTTAACCATCTCGCCTTCGTTCAAGAAGAGCGGGACGTTTACTACTGCTCCGGTTTCAAGTTTAGCAGGCTTAGTACCACCGGTTGCGGTGTCACCACGCATACCCGGATCGGTCTCAACGATCTTCAAGACAACAGCCGGTGGCACATCGACTGAAATGACTTCGCTATCTTCAGAAAAGAGAATATCAGCAGTGTCCGACTCCTTGAGGTAGTTAGCAGCATCGCCAACTTTTACCGGAGGGATCGTCACCTGCTCGTAGGTCTCATTATCCATAAAGACGAAATCATCCCCGTCTTTATACAAGAACTGGAATGGCTTCTTATCCATACGGACAAGATCGACGGTCTCACCAGAGCGGAAACGGAATTCCTTCAGGTTGCCGCTGCGAAGCGAGCGCATCTTCGCCTGTACAAATGCGCGAAGGTTACCTGGGGTCCGGTGCTCATATTCTTCAATTCTAAAGAGTTCGCCGCCCTCCCACCGAAGGACTGCGCCGACACGAAAATCATTGGTCGAAGCCATAAATTACGAAAAGATAGTGCTAAAATTATTAAATATGCGATTGGCCCGAATCTTCGGGCGCTTTGTAACACCAATTTTGGGCTTAGGGTTTAGGGTTAGAAGGGTGGGCAATGAGGCCATTTGAATTGTCATTCTGAGCAACGCGAAGAATCTGAACTTTCAACTGCCGAATCTTTAGATTCTTCGCTTCGCTCAGAATGACAGCCTATACTGTTTGGCAACTGAAATCACAGCCAAACAGCATCAAAATTACTTATTTTGTAATAACAGATATTTTACCGCTACTGCGTATACCATCGGTCAAGATCGTATAATAATAAACCCCACTCGGCACTCGTTTCCCGGCATCATCTCTGCCATCCCAGTTCTGGTAATAATTGCCTCCAAATGCCTCAGGCAATACATCAAGGTGGCGGATTAACGTATTGTTTACCATATAGATATCTAAAATTGAAGATATCGGTTTATATGGTTTATTCGATGCTTCAATACGAACAATTTCGCTACCGCTATTGATAAATGGCTGAGGGAAAACAGCAATGCTTAGGTACGGAAATGAAAGAAGATTATCGCAAAACGTCTCTGGAAATTGCCCGTCCCAGTTCAGAGAGTTATTAAGAAAATGGACACTGATCTGAGCATCGTCGGCGAGGTTGGTATTTCGAGATAACACAAGCCCATAACTACTATCAGTCGTAGATGCCTGAAAGAAGGCTAACGATGCCGGGGAAATGAAGGTCGTACTATCACCAGCAAGGATCCCGATAGGCAATGAATTTGGGGGATATAGCTCAAGATCAGGCAGCGTTGTCTTACCCTGATGCAGTCTGCTGCCACCTTGCATCTGAGCGGTCATCAATTCCGACCCAAATTTATCATATTCGTTGCAAAAGCTGCTGCCTCTATTAGTAAGCACCG
>DASTAO010000447.1:0-12262 GCA_035712525.1 Kapaibacterium sp. (SeqCode) | reverse complement strand
GATGGAATTCAATACCGGAAAAGCGTTGAGTGTTTCTCGCGATCATCTTGTCGAGCAAATGCCCCCGGCTGAAAATTGGGGTAAGACGTTTACCTTTGTACCTTCTTCCCTCGGAGTTGCCAAAGGTCGCCCGAGAGATGGCGATCTCATCAGAGTGATTGCCGGCTACGATATGACCGATGTATTTGTAAACGGTAAAAAAACAAGTACGTTGGCAAAAGGAAAATTCAAAGAGTTCAAGCTTAAGACCGCGTCACTCATTACTACATCACAGCCGGCGTTAGTTCTTAAATACCTCCAGACTTGCTTAGCGATCGATACGACCGGCGATCCGGATATGACGGTGCTGCCGCCGATCGAAAACATGAGCACCTTTTATACGCTTCCTTCGGTAGCTAGTGGAAATGCCTTTAGCGAACATTATGTCTGTATCGTCATCGATTCCGCCGCTTTAAATACGACGACATTAAACGGGAAAAAGCTCGATCCGGCATATATGTATATCATACCCGGTTCGAGATATTATCATACGACAGTTCAAGTTCCGGCCGGCTCACAGCGTGTTGAAAGTCCGTTGCCGTGTTATGCGGAAACGTATGGATTTGGGCGCTTCGATTCTTATAGTTTTTCCGGTGGTGGGAGTTTCCCATACCTACATTCGCTTAATGCCGTCGATCTTGATTTCGGAGCAGTGTTAGTGGGCGCTTCGCCTGATTCGGTTACGAAAGTATTCTCGACGGCCTCAGGCCCGCTTACAGATGCTTCCCAAGTCTATGGTTATTCCTGGGAAAGTGGCGACACGACAGTATTCAGTCTTCTTGATACGATAAAAACGCCGATCTCGGTATTATCGAACAGTGGGCTGCCAGTCCATTTTAATTTTACACCACCGGCCATTGGTAAGTATCAGGCAATGCTTCGGGTTTGGTCGAATAACTCGACGCCAGTATTTATTAATGTGTATGGGGTTGCTGCGGTACCCTCGATTAAAGTTACGTCCATCGATTTTGGGCAAATTCGTATCGGCAGAACAAAAATAGATAGAGATACAATTATAAATGTTGGAGATGCAGTAATTACACTTAGAAATACTGATTATACAACCGACTATTTGGCAGGAACGCCATTTGTTACCTCGCAGCCTTCTGTAATCTATAATATACCCTCCGGTGGTCTCTCATTAATCACTACTCAATTTCATCCGGTAACATTAGGAAAATTTACAGCCTCATTCCGTGTCAAAAGCAATGCCCCAGATTCGCCACTTGTTACCTTAACAGGTGAGGGAATAGACTATCGTATCCCATCAAAAATAATAGATTTTGGCAAAGTCAGAATTGATAGTGCAAAAACGATAGATATTCCTGTAATCAACGAGGGCAATGATTCTACAGGCATAACATCCGTTGCGATAATGAGTGGTGCCGATTCACAGGATTTTACTATTGTTCCCAACACAGCCCCACCTGATGTTAAATGGCAATTATTGACGAGATCGAGTGGTCAGAACCAAGGACTATTTAAAGTAACCTTTGCCCCTAAGTTAGACCCCTCTGAAACCCCATTCAATAAGCGCCAGCGAATGGCGATAGTAAAGATTACGACTCCTGATGAACGCTCTGGAAGGAGTGAATATTTTGATACACTCTATGGCTATGGTGTCGAGCCCTATGTAGTTGCTACTCCTGTTACCATTGATTTTGGAACATTCGTCAATCCCTCGAAGACGGATTCGTTGGCGATCGATACCGTAATAAATATAGGTTCGTACAAAGGAGTTATTAATTCGTTAGTTCAAAGTAACCCAACCTATTTTAAGATACTCAATACTCCATCACCTAAGACTAGTATCGACACCCTCGGACGTATTCCACTGAACATCGATTTCCAGATCACTCAAACCGGTGATTTCTACGATACTATCTATGTTGATAATGATTCGAGGTCGTTGCCATTAGTGTACTTACAGGGGAAAGTCCGTGCTGGCATCGATACATTAATACCGATTGATCTTGGTACAATTTCTAATTGTGATCCGATCGATAGCTTCTTCGTCTTGCATAATCCGAGCAAGGTTTCACTCGTGATCGATACGGTCCTTTGGGGCGAAGGTTCTGGTGGGTTCGCTTTTACCGGCCTGGAAAATCTCCAATTCCCGATTCGCATCGCTCCGGATAGCACCTTCAAAATAGGAATTCGATATATTTTCCCTGCCGATTCTCTTAATGGCACTCAGATCGGGAAGATCATTTTCAAGAGAACCATATCCAACGATCTGCTAAGCATTGAGTATGATACCGGATTTGTCACACTTACCCGAAAGATTATTCAGTTATCATTAAGCGCCACCGAGCCGATATATAACCCAAATGCGCTTGACAGGCCATTTAGTATTCCGGTTTATCTCAATGGTAACCGTCTTGGATTTACCGAACTTGATAACGATACGATCAAGATCCAATTCTCGAACGACCTGATGTACCCTGTTGGGATCGATCATGCAGGCTCCTTAACCGAAGAAGGAAAAAATGGGATAGGGAAACAACCGAATTTTATTTGGGATAGCATTAGCCGGATACTCTATGTCCCAATGGTTAATGTCGGGTTGTCGCACGATTCGAGCAAGAATAATTTACTCTTTACGATCCAGGCTAAAGTCTACTTAATGTCCGATTCGGTGGTTGTAGCATCGTCATCATTAGGGTTTCAAAATCAGCCCTGTGCCTTCCGAGTAGCCGGTCATGTACTGACTATAAATTATGCCGATGAATGCGGCGACCGGACGATCAGGGATCTTCTGTTGGATAATAAAGTCCCGGTTTCCATCTCAGATCCCTACCCGAACCCGGCTACCGATAATGCTTCAAGTGTAACGATCGGCTATCTTTCAGCAAATGAGTATATGATGTCTTGGCAGGTATTTGATAATACCGGAGTAAAAGTCCTTGAAAATCCTCCGTTTCCTATAAAACCAGGCCAAGGGGAGGTAATTATCCCTACCTCAGCGTTTGCATCGAGCGGTCTCTATTATATGACCTTTTCGGTGACAAATACCGAAGGAATTAATCAAAAACAGCTCTACACGAAATTTTCCTTAGTAAAGTAAGAGTCTTTTTCCCTTTTGATGTGTCTTTTACTAATGGAGATGACATTTTTTTTACACAACCGTCTGTAACCTTCTCTCTCCTCGATTGTTTTTAAACCATAGAATCATACACATCCGATGGCAGCTTTAAAATATTTGGTCGCATTAGCTGCACTCTTTGCAGTGCTCCTGCCGCCTGCATCCTCAGCTCAACAAAAAGACAATGCCGGCAAAGAATTTTACGTCGCTTTTGTAGAAAATCAGGGCCAGCTGGAAAATGAAAACGCGATGGAGCTTTACATTACCAGTAAAGTATTGACATCGGTCAAGGTCGAGGTTCCGGCACTCGGTTTTAATCAGACTGTTACTTCGACTCCCGGTGCCATTACGACCGTAAAACTTCCTTCCGGCGATGGATCCGGAGCACCCACCGTCGAGATCACCACCGCTCAACAGATCGTCAAAGGATTGGCTGTTCATATTACATCGGATGAGGAAATAACGGTCTATGGCATGAATCATAAGAAAGCATCCAGCGATGCCTTCATGGGAATTCCAGTCGATGTGCTTGGGACGGAATATATCACCATCAATTATCCTACCTGCTCTGCCGAACCGAATGCGCCGGCAAATGGAAGCGCCGCTCCGGGAGAATTCTGGATCGTTGCGGTTAACGATTCGACAAATGTTACGATCACACCAAAGGCCATTACTTCCACCGGAAGCCAGCCAGGTGTGCCGATCCAAGTGTTATTGTATAAAGGCGATGTCTATCTTGTGCAAGGAGATGCATTCGATTACTCGAATGATCTAACGGGTTCTATTATCGAATCCGATCAGCCGATCGCTGTTCTTTCCGGCCATGTCCGTGCCGGAATTCCGCAGGATGCCGTAAACGATGGTGGCCCGGCAACCAGCCGTGACCATTTAGTCGAGCAGTTACCACCGGTTAGTGCCTGGGGCGATTCTGCTCTCGTTGTTCCGTATTCTTCTTCCAAGCCAATCAGCCCCGATCTTGTCAGAATTGTTTCGGCTGAAGATGATAATACCATCATGGTCAATGGAGTACAATATGGTCCGAAATTAAATAGAGGTGACTTTGCAGAGATAAAGACACTAACAGGCCCCATTGCCATTCACGCTACCAACCCTATCCTTGTCGGCCAATATATGCATACCAGCAAACATGGGTCACTTACTGGTGCTCATGGCGATCCGGCATTAGCATTGGTATTTCCGGTCGAACAGTTTAATACTTCCTATACCTTTATTTCGGTGCAGAAGACGAACTTTGTCGATAACTATGTCAATGTGGTAACATCGGCTGATGGTACTAATAGTATCTCGGTCGACGGGAAGCTATTGCCCGCTTCAAAGTTCAAGCAAATACCAAGTTCTAATTTTTATTATGCCCAACTAAATTTAGACGATAAGACAAATACCAACACGCCCGGGCAAGGCGCGCATAACATGACCGGCACTTTACCGTTTGGTATTATCGTCTATGGCTTAGGGCCTGTTGATAGTTATTCGTATACCGGTGGTTCGTTATTAAAAACGATCACTCCATTTAAGACCGTTGACGTCGTGATCGATTTCCGCGATCGATTGCTGACTACTAAAGATCCAAACAATGCCGGGCAATACACTAATTATTGGGATAGTACAGTTGCTCTGCAAAATATTTCGAGCGATCCGTTGACGATAAATGGATTCATTAATCGCACGAATGATGTCGATAATTTTGCTGTGGTTGATCCTGTCACCGGTAACCCCGTTGGCCCGTTCGACATCGGCCCTGGGGAGTTTAAAAATATTACCATTAGATTCACTCCGAAAAAACCTGATGTTCGTGAACATACAAAGATCACTGCTCAAACAGAGCATCTTCGGGCATACGTCGTCGATGTGTTTGGCCGTGGTATCTTAGGAAATCCCCAGGTATATAGCGATTCGGCAACGAAACGGCATATTGATACCCTTGATTTTGGCACCTTCGAGCAGACGGATCTTCCAAAGGATTCTGAAGTATTCATCGCAAACCGAAGCCCTGTTGATCTTGAAATTGATGATGCGCAGATCGTTAATCTAAAACCCGGCACTAACCCCGGTGACTTCTCGATCATTTCGTTCGATACAATTCCCAATCCGGTAAGTCTCCCGTTCACCTTGCCGGTAAATTCGAAACGCTCAGCGCATACGATACTTCGGTTCACTCCCCGTGCTCAGAACGGGTCTTATGAAGCAGTTCTCGAAGTGACGCCTAATAGCGGTGAAAAACGAATTGTTGTTCTGTTGGCAAAAATATTGACGATCTTTAAACCAACGATCACGAGCGTCGCTTTCGATACTGTGATGCTTTGCACCAATCAGGATCGAAAAATTACCGTCAATAATTCGAATGATTTCGAGATCACCGTTACTAAAGTCGATATAACGCCGACTCCATCCGAGTTTTTATTATATGATCCGCAGCCGCCGTTTACAGTACCAGCCGGAGGGTCGAAAGATATTGTGATCAGAGTATCCCCGGCAACAGTTGGAAATTACTCTGCTCAGGCAACCATCAGCTTCAACATACCGAAAGGGTATACCTATACTCAGCCGTTAAATGTTGTTGCCGATCAGATCCATTCCAGCTTCAAGGCTTCCCAGGGAATTCGGGCGTTGCCAAATGAAACGATCATTTTCCCGATCTATGCCTATTCACCGGTTGAGGTCTTTAAGTCACCGAGTTTCAAGTTGATCATATCATATGATCCAACCCATCTTCATGATCTTGATTTCGACCAGTCCGGCACTCATACGGAGTTTGGTATTTACAATGTTCTTGGCGATAGCGACGGTTATCGGGAATATGATTACTATACTGCCGACCAAAGTATTGTAACTGGTGGACAGATGGGTGATACCATTCCGCTAATCAAGATCAAATTCCAGACAATAATCAATCCGGGTGAAGATCCCTTTAAGCTTATTGATCCGGTGGACATTAATTACTCGATCAATTTCGATGGTGGCGAATTCCCATCGGGTTGTGTTGAACTCTCGCAGCCTGTTGGCAGGATAACGATAGATTCAACCTGTACTCAAGTACCCTTGACAAAACCGGTTGGTGGTCCGAATGACGATGATATCGAGGGGATTATGCCAAATCCTTCGGTTAATGGTTCTATGGCCTTTACGATGGATGTCTCGAAGGAAGGGTACGTCCGACTCGATGTCATGGATGCGCTTGGCAATCCTGTAAAGACAATAGTGAGTGAGACCTACAAGCCCGGCTTCCATCCCTTGCATTTGAATACAATGGATATGCCGTCCGGTACCTATTATCTTGCGCTCAGAACAGCCGGTGGATCAAGTGTTCGGAAAGTTATCGTGCTGCATTGAGTTGGTACTCTGAACGAAAGGGACTCTTTTATCGCCCGGCGATCGTCCTACTGGCATCGCTCTCGTTCGGAATCTGGTCAGCTTCACATCTTACTTCTTCGATTTTATTGTATGCACTTGTTGGTAGTGTTCTACTACTGACAAGTGCATCGTTCATTAAACGCTCTCCTTCGCTCAGGTTCTCTTCGCTTTGTTTGCTTGCTATCGTCGTCGGGTATGGTGCATACTCCATTAAAGTTATAACTGAAAAAGAATCTCCGCTTGGTAGGATAGGCGAACTTCGTCAGGGGGAAGTATTGGTGTTCGGGAAAGTAGTTAGTACCCTTGACAGTGGCGAGTACAACGCAAAAGGTGTTCTCCAATGCGATTCGATTCATATCGACTCGAATGCGATCGTCGCAAGTGAGCGGCTTGTGCTCATCATTGAATTGCCTAAACGATTTCTTGGTGCAAGATTACCGAAGCATGGCGAATATATTAAAGTTTATGCTGAGTTACGATCGCTCAATAGTCCCGAGCGCAATCCTTACGAGTCGAATGCTTCTCGGTCACTGAAGCGGCAAAGCGGTGCCAATGCTATAGCGATCATTAATAGTCCGTATGATATTTATACACTCGACTCTGCTCACCTTACTATTGCTGAACGAGCGGAAGAATGGTTTGCCGATGCGCATCATGCAATCTCTCAGCGATTAGAATCTTGCATCGGCGATTCGCTTTCGCGGGCGATTGCAACAGCAGTGGTGCTCGGTGATAAGAATGATCTTACTAAGGAGCTTGCCGATGATTTTCGCAATGCTGGGTTATCACATATCCTTGTCGTCAGTGGATTCAATGTAGCTATCGTTGCGCTGGTGGTGTACTATCTGCTCCGCTTGCTTGGCATTGTTCGGCTGCGCTGGAGAATTTTTATTTCGATGGTAGTCGTTGCCTTTTATGGTTTTCTCATTGGCTTTGAGCCGAGTATTCTTCGGGCGCTTGTCTCAGTTGAGTTAGTATTTCTCGCGAGATTGCTCGAACGCAAGCCGGATGTGGGTAATATTACTGCTGCCGTTGCGTCAGTTGCGTTACTGCTTGATCCATCACAATTATTCGACCCGAGTTTTCAGCTTACGTATGGTGCGGTGTTTTCGTTGGTGTTTATTTATCCGAGTTTATCACATCTTTTCATACGTGAATCATGGCGCCAGAGGACAGGGCTAATTCAAACCATGTTACGAGCATCTGTTGAGACGTTTCTAACTTCGATCGCAGTCACCATCGGTTTACTCCCGGTGATGATCTATCATTTTCATCATGTAACCATCACGGCTGTTCTTTCGAACATTATTGGCATTCCGGTCGCAACGTTACTCACCGTTATTAGTTTTTTGCTACTGCCATTATCACTTGTCAGTTCTTGGCTTGCTGGTGTTTATGGTGATGTTGTTTCCGGTCTTTCTCATCTACTATCAGCTGTTGCAAAGTATTCTGCCGGCTTTGGAATCCTTAGGGTAATGCTGCCTAGATTTGCCTTATTGGCGATTGTGCTGTATTATGGGGTCATTGCCTTTGTGATCTTTGGAAGTCGGGAGGTTAAGAATGTTTTTATGAAGGCATCCTTTGCTGTCATTGTATGGGTATCGTTATTGCTTATTGATGTGCCACTATTCGCTGAGCAGCTTACTCCGCAAGGAGAACTATCAGTGTTATTCTTCGATGTCGGCCAAGGCGATGCGACACTTATCAGGACGCCGAACGGGAAAGCTTATCTCATCGATCTTGGCGGCATCAGAAAAGACGGTTCGTCGGTCGCCGAGCGGGCATTGCTGCCGGCGATCGAATCCGAAGGTATCACCCATCTCGACGCAGCATTCATCACTCACATGCATATCGATCACTATGCCGGCGCGGTTTCGATCCTTGGGTCGGGGTTAGTTGATAAGCTGTATGTTTCGGGTTACCCCGGTAGAGGATATTATATTACTGTATTTGATAGCCTTGTATTGGCGAAGCATATTTCAGTGACTGATCTTATTGAAGGAAATAGAATCGAACTCGATACTGGTGTTGCACTCTATATCCTCAATCCGGATAGCTCGGTATATACGGCAGCGCATGACGGTAGCGGAAACGAAGCAAATCACACATCGTTAGCGATGAAGCTAGTATATGCTAAGAGATCTATACTATTTCTCGGGGATATTGAAGGTGTTGATGAACAACGGTTAGTTAGTAACTACGGAAGTTTTCTGAAAGGTGATGTAGTGAAAGTCGCTCATCATGGGAGCCGGTATAGCTCTTCAAGGGAATTGACTCGATTAGCACAGCCGGAGTATGCTGTTGTTTCAGTCGGCGATCATAACTCGTTCGGCCATCCAACGATCGAAGCTCTCTCACGCTGGCATAATGCTAGCGCATCGATAGTACGAACCGATCGCGAAGGAGCGATCTTATTTCATAGTGACGGGAATCGTATTTGGAGAGAAGATTGGAGAAAATAATTCTCAATTTCTTACGGCTTCAGCCAATGCCACTTGACGATAGGTCCTACTTGCAGAGCAGGTAAGGGGAAATGATAGTAGCTTAATATCTGTGCGATGACATTCCAGACCTTTCCTTGGATCGGTAGATTTTTTACATTCAGATCGAGACCGATATAGAATAACGATTTCGGAACGGCACCAGCACGAAACGGTAAAAAGGCCGACGCTTTCAGGTCGCTGACGCCATAGCCGATCGCCGGGCTGATCCACTTCGGAAACCAATCACCCATATAGTCATGAATATCCATCGCCAGCCAAAAGAATTGGCTCTCGTTATCATCAAGCAATCCGCGGAAGGTGCCTTTATGATAGACGTCGGATGGCCAGACGCCCAGTTTGTATTGAAAGCGATTTAGATAAGGCACATATTCTTGTGCTACCGGAAGAAACGAGCCAATAATATCGGCAGCTTCATCGCCCGGGGAGAATCCGAAGTAATCGGTATTGCCATGAATGCCATCGCCGATCTCGACCATTGTCTGTGCCAATAATGACGATCCGAATCCTACCCATGCCGAAGTCAGCGGACTCACACCGGCTTGGATATAACAATACTTTGTAACATTGGCACATAAGAACGAATACATTGCATGGCCGAGTTTATCACTGTGCAATGCATAGGGTGGATCGGGTGAGATGTGAAACGGGACCTGGTTATTACTTTTCCAAAAGTCGTAATAATTTTGTCCAAAGGCGATGCTGATGGTTGCGGCAGGTGCAAGTGAGGCGGCGATTAATCCCGCAGTTGTTGGCTTTGAAATCGAATCTTGTTCTTGGGCGGTACTAGTTTCGCATAGCACGAGCAGAGACACCAACCGTGTCGTTATGTAAAGGAGGAATCGGGTGGGAGTGGGTGCTTTCAAAATTAATCTGTTATTTTAGCACACCTAATTCCTTGCCAACTTTTGTGAAGGCCGCGATTGCTTTATCGAGATGTTCTTTTTCATGCGCAGCAGAAATCTGAACACGGATTCTCGCCTGACCTTTTGCAACAACCGGATAAAAGAAGCCGATTACATACACACCTTCATCGAGCAACGCTTTTGCAAATTGCTGGGCGAGTGGAGCATCGTAAAGCATGATCGGGCAGATCGGATGAACACCGGGCTTGATATCAAAGCCTGCTGCCGTCATTTGTTCGCGGAAGTAACTCGTGTTCCATTCAAGCTTATCCCGAAGCGCAGTTGTCTCGGAGATCATCTTCACTACTTCTAATGCTGCTCCGACGATCGGCGGCGGGACGGAGTTGCTGAAGAGATACGGACGTGAACGCTGACGAAGCATATCAATGATCTCTTTTCGGCCGGAGGTAAATCCACCTGCAGCACCGCCCATTGCTTTGCCTAAAGTCGAAGTGATGATATCGACGCGTCCCATTACGTTGCGATACTCGATCGAACCGCGACCGGTTTTACCAACGAAACCGGTTGCATGACTATCATCGACCATCACAAGAGCATTATGCTTTTCAGCCAGATCGCAAATTTCATCAAGCTTTGCAATGAAGCCGTCCATCGAAAACACACCGTCGGTGACGATCACTTTACGGCGGGCGTCTTTTGCTTCGATGAGGCAGCGTTCGAGATCAGCCATGTCGGAATTCTTGTAGCGATACCTGTCGGCTTTCGATAGGCGAATGCCGTCAATGATCGACGCATGATTAAGTTCATCGCTGATGATTGCATCGCCTTCGAGAAAGAGCGGCTCGAATACACCACCATTGGCATCAAAGCAAGCCATATAGAGAATGGTATCTTCAGTACCGAGAAAATTTGAAAGCTCATGCTCGAGCTGTTTATGAAGATCTTCGGTGCCGCAGATGAAGCGGACACTCGACATGCCGTAACCATGCGTATCAAGTGAGTGATGAGCAGCTTTGATGACTCGCGGATGCGAGGAAAGCCCGAGATAATTATTCGCGCAGAAATTCAGGAAGGTGCCTTCGCGGCCCTCGACTTTTATCTCCACGCCTTGGGCTGTTGTGATGATGCGTTCGTCTTTATAAAGACCAGATGCCTTGATGTCTGCTAATTCCTGCTGAAGTTGTTCTTTGATACTGTACATACAATCGGGAATAATTACTACGCGACTAACGACTAAAGGCTAACGAGTGGTTCGTCAAAAACGTCATTCTCAGCGGAGCGCAGCGCAGTGAAGAATCTCTTCGAATGCAGTGCGATCTTTAAGGGATTCTTCGCTTCGCTCAGAATGACGACGATACATTTAAAACTCAACTATTGGCTAATATGCCTCTGATTATACCATTACTATAATGAGCATCGATATACTTCACGAATTTCGGAAAATCCATCACTGCCGAATGATCGGATTTATCGCTTATCGCTCTAATTACGACGAAGGGAATATCATGCTCGTAACAAACCTGCGCGACTGCCGCGCCTTCCATCTCAATACATTGCAGTCCTGGCAAGGCATGGCGTAATTCATGGATCTTCTTTGCGTCGGCAATGAAGAGATCGCCACTGGCGATCAGGCCTTTCACGATCTTCGGCGTAGTGATAGAATACTCCTTTAAGTATCCGTGATCGACTTCTTCATAAAGATGGTTGGTCACATACGCCTGAGCTGAGGCCATTGCTTTTTCAATAAGCGACTCGTCTGCTTTAAAATGAGAAATACCGATCAATGGAATTTCAAAGCGCTTTAATGGCGGGATGGGGCTGGCATCGACATCGTGCTGCACTAACTCTGTCGAGATAACAATATCGCCAATGTTTAACGATGGATCGGCGCCACCGGCAACTCCGGTGAAGATTATCTTCTCGACATTAAAGACAGTGATGAGCGTTGTCGCTGTCTGGCTTGCTGCGACCTTGCCCCATCGCGATAACGACAGAACTACTTCGTGCCCATATAAAATGCCCCGCATGTATTCGCGGTTGGCAATGATCTTTTTTTCTTTTAAGTCGAGGCGTTCGATGAGTACAGCTATTTCCTCATCCATGGCGCTCATGATGCCGATCATGACTTGCCTCCGAAGATCTGTTTTAGTACAGCAATGAGTGCGTCGTATTCTTCCGAGTAATTATAGACATTGGCAGAGAATCGAAGGTAGGCTTTTCCATTGACAGTCATTGCCGGGATCTCGATCTTATATTCGGAAAAGATCTTATCGCGGAATCCGTGAAGATCCTCACGTTTTAGCGATGTTGCCATCTCAAAGGGTACAGTATAAAGACTGGCGATCATTTCGACCGGTGCAGCTAACGGAATACCGAAGGCAGCGCTTATCTTTTCACCC
>DASTAO010000446.1:0-3043 GCA_035712525.1 Kapaibacterium sp. (SeqCode) | reverse complement strand
ATTGCATCAGATACGCGATGCCATATCATCACAGCACTGTCAGCCTTAATAGCTGTTCCGGCAGATGGTGTAATTAATTGTGGCGTGGCGGTGACACTATCGTTTGAACCGATCTTAGTAACAAACATTGATATTTTAACTAGCGGATTGTCTTTCGAATCGCGTTTTGATTTGACGATCGAATCGACATAATTAAGACCACTGACAACGTGGCCGTATATCGAATATTGACCATCGAGATAGATTGGGTTGCCTACACAGATAAAGAATTGAGAGGTTGCACTATTGATATCCTGCGCTCTTGCAGCTGAAAGTATCCCACGCAAATGAGAAAGAGAGCTAAATTCGGCATCTACGGTTTGCTGACCGTCTTCACCATATCCCCAAGTACTTTTAGGGCCGCTGCGGGAATTCGGGTCACCACCCTGTATCATAAAGCCGGGAATGACGCGATGAAAAGCAGTTGAATCGTAAAAATGGACATTAACAAGACTATCCCAATTCCGAACATGATTTGGGGCAATAGCAGGAAACATTTCTACAATGATCTTGCCCATTACGGTATCGGCACGCCTGACCTCTATCTGATATTGAGGCTTTCCGGTAAATGGTCCCTGCGCAAATGAACTGCTTGCTGCGAAAATGACAGCAATAAAAACGAATAATCTGGTTGTGGTATTCATTCGGCAAAGATACGATAAGCTTTTGCCGAGCTTAGGAATATATCAGATCAGGTTGTTCTTGATCACATATTCGGCGATTCGAACGGCTGTTAGTGCAGCTCCTTGACGTAATTGGTCGCCGCTCACGAATAAGTCAATCGCCTTAGGATTGCTAATATCATTTCGAATTCGTCCGACATAGACGTTATCTTTCCCGGCTGCTTCAAGAGGCATGGGGAAGTGATTGTTTTCCTGATCGTCCATGAGAATTACCCCGTTTGCATTTGAGATGATCGATCTGATCTCATCTACCGATGGACGTTCGCCGATAAATTCCATGTTGACGCTTTCGCTATGTGCTCGCTCGACAGGCACACGAACACAGGTTGCTGTGATAGCAATATTTTCGTTGTGGAGAATCTTTTGAGATTCGTGAATGACTTTCCATTCTTCGCCATTATAGCCAACCTCATTGATCGGAGTATTGTGGCTAAATAGGTTTAAAGCGATTTGATACGGAAATTCTTTGATCGTTGGCTGCCTGCCTGCGGCAAGCTCTTTGATCTGAAGCTGCAACTCTGCAAGGGCTTTCGCACCGGCACCACTTACTGCCTGATAGGTCGAGACGACAATGCGGCGAATCGGAGCAACCTTGTTGATCGGGGCAACTGCCATAAGCATCATGATGGCCGAGCAATTCGGGACTGCTATTAATCCTTGATGATCTTTACAATCTTCGTCATTGACATCCGGTACTACTAACGGCACATCGGTATCCATACGGTAGGCCGAGGAATTATCAATTATCAGACATCCTGCTTTTTTAGCGGCTTCACGATATTGTTTGGTGATCGAGCTTCCGGCGCTGAAGAGAGCGATGTCAAGATCGGCGAATACGGATTCGTTCGTCGCTTCAATTACGATTTCAGTGTTCTTAAATGTAATTATCTTACCGGCAGAGCGTTCACTGGCAAATGCGCGAAGCGAGGCGAACGGAAAGTTGCGCTCTGCAAGGATCTTGAATATTTCGGAGCCGACGGCACCGGTAGCGCCGACAACTCCAAGTCTGATAGTAGTACTCATAAAATTTCTTCTATAGTTTCGCGCTTGCGAATAACTGTGGCAAAGTCGCCATCGATCAACACTTCTGCCGCTCTAGGACGGAGATTGTAGTTTGACGAAAGAGCATAGCCGTAGGCTCCGGCACAAAGAACGGCGAAATATTCATTAGGTTCGAAGGCCGGCAGCATTCTATCGTGAGCAAGAAAATCTCCGGTTTCGCAGATCGGTCCTACAACACTTGTGGTTTGTAGTGCCCTCGCCACATTAATAGATACCGGGACGATCTGATGATATGCTCGATATAAACTTGGTCGCAAGAGATCGTTCATGGCTGCATCGCCAATAACGAAGCTGCGCTTTGAATTTGCTTTTGTATATAAGACTTTGCTAAGCAGTAAGCAGGACTCCCCGATGATCGATCTTCCGGGTTCGACAGTAAGCTCTACGCCGGTATTTTGAAATATTGCCGTTAGCTTGTTAAAATACTCGGTGTAACTTGGAATGAGATCCTCTTTCGGATCTGGGTCGGAAGCGAGCTTTGGATGTTTGACTCGGTCATGGTAAGCGATCGCCCGACCGCCGCCAACATTAATATGCGTGAGTGTTTTCTTTCCGGAGCTATGATTACGTTTGATCACATCAGCAAGAGAAGCGGCGGTTTCCTCAAAGGGAAGTAACTCACTTATCTGAGATCCGATGTGGGTATGAAGTCCGATTATCGAGACTGAGTTAGATGAGAATCTATCGATCAGCGCTTCAGCTTCGACGATATCGATCCCAAATTTATTTTCAAGTAGTCCAGTAGAGATATACGGGTGTGTCTTCGCATCGATGTGTGGATTGACACGAATCAAAACTTGAGCAACAACACCAAGCTGCGCTGCTTCGCGTGAGATCAATTCTAACTCTTGCTCACTTTCAACAACGATTGCTTTTATCTTTGAGCGTAGGGCAAGAAGAATCTCTTCTTTCGTTTTACCCGGACCATCGAACGTGATCTTTGAAGCAGGAAAGCCTGCCTTCAAAGCGGCAACAAGTTCTCCACCGCTAACAACAGATGCACCTAATCCTTCGGAAGCAATAAGCTTCAGTATCTCGGAATTCGAATTTGCTTTTACTGCATAGGAAATATTCCAATTCCCGTTTGATTCTTTAGCAGTGGTTTTAATTGTTGCGATGGTATCCGAGATATGCCGCTTAGAATACACGAATAGCGGCGTGCCGAATTCTTCGGCAAGGGTGCTAATTGCAAGCGATTCTCCGTAGAGTTCGCCGTCCTCATAATAAAATGGAAATTCCACTTAGGCGATCGTCGTAAA
>DASTAO010000445.1:0-7139 GCA_035712525.1 Kapaibacterium sp. (SeqCode) | reverse complement strand
TGACCATCGACATATTTAGCAATATCATTCACCCATTGGATATTATTATAAAGGACTAAATCATGACAAAGAGAAGTGTTTAAGAGCGTCGGAGTGGTTAACACATATACACTAACTATCGGACTTACACCCACACCTCTGCTTACAACCACCCTGGAATGGGTTGCAGTTGTACATATAGCAGCTGGCGGTACTGGTGTTCCAATGGGTAAAATGAACTGAAGTAATGTCTCCTGATGCCCTGGCACCATTGTTGTGCCTAAGAATTCCTTCACTACTGCTTTGTTTACATTTAGATCGATATAGGAAACATAGAAATTCGGGCTACTCGGATTGTTTCTGACATCACAGGCAACCGTCGGAAATTGATCATTGATGGCAACACCGATAGTTTGCGTAGACACCAAGATCGGATAACCGGATACTTTTGCACCTGTTTTCAGATCGATAGCGGTTGCCCAAATACCTTTTGTGTTGCCGGTACCAGGAAGATTAATAGTACTTGCCCAGACGATATATAAATACTTTGCATCACAGGCAATATCAAATTCATCGCGCCAATCACCGGTTTCTGTTATTACGGTATGGACTTGTGAGCCTGAGGTTTGAGTCTTTGCATTTGCATATTGAAAAATATTTTCTTTTACCACCTGCCGGTTAATCCATGGGGCCGGAAGTTTATCTACTGCAATATCTATTTCAGGAGTGGGGTTAATACTTGCATCAGTCCCTTCAATATCATTAAGTCCTTCAACATGAAATTCATTTCGGCTTGTAGTATTATCTACCCAGACAAACCTGACACTGCCGTGAAGATTTGCAGTTGCCTTTGGTTTCGGCGTCAGAGTAGAATAAACCCCGGCAAAATTTCCTCCAGCGACAATTCCTGGCGGCTGACATCCTGGATGGGCGGACGTATTTCCAAGACTATATGATTTGGAGGGTTTACCAATCAAATTACCAAGTAAGAACCACCCGGGGCCATGGTTATAAGCTAAGTTTGGATTAATTAGCCATGTATTATCAATATTTGCATATTGGCCAGTATTTGAAGATACTGTCCATTGACCATAGCCATTTGCCGCTAAGCAATCCATCGATAAATTAATAACTGGCTCATCATAAAATCGGGAATCATCAACAACTTTAAATTGATGAAATTTATACTCTGTATTGGTAGTGGCATACGCCGGGTAGTCATAATACTGTGCAAATGAGTACTTTGCAAAAAACAAGGTTACAATAACTATGCCTAGAGATAGACGGATTATCGATTTCATCGTAAGGTTCTCCTTAAAAAGTAAAGTGTTTCGGCACTCTATGATCGCTGCTTCGAACAGGCCTGAGGAGCAAAGAACAGTGAACGGGCAATTCTATGCAAGACGGTTGACATAGATGTCTACCCACAAACATACAACATTATTTTAAAAAATCCAAATTAATTCTCAAATATTTTTAGGGTATTAATCCCCCTCGGAATGACAACTTTTTATTTATTGTTTACTATAGTCTATGCAAAATAGCCGTCGGATTATTTGGGCGATCGCCGCTGTCGCCGTTATCGGAACAGGTCTCTTTTTCCTCAATGGGTGGATGAAATCTCAGGAAGTGAAGGCTCCGACCCGGGTATTACCGAGCTTAGGTACTATCCCCGCTTTCAGCCTTACGACACAGGATAACACACCCTATTCGAATACCGATCTTAAAGGAAAGATCTGGGTTGCCGATCTTATCTTCACAAATTGTGCCGGCACTTGCCCGATGCTTTCGGCACGAATGGCATCGCTGCAAACTGCCATTAAGAAGACAGGCTCGAACGTGCATCTGGTTAGTGTCAGTGTCGATCCGAATAATGATACACCCGATGTGCTAAAGCAATACGGCAAAACATTTCAGGCCGATTTCACCCGCTGGACGTTTCTCACCGGCAAGGTCTCGACGATCTATACTCTCGCCAAAGAGGGTTTTCACCTGACACTCGATTCGGCTCACGAAGATGTTCAAGAGCCGATCACTCATAGCGAACGGCTTGTGCTAATCGACGGCAACGCAAACATTCGTGGTTATTACAATGGCACCGAAGTCGATGCCGAATCGAAACTACTTGCCGATCTCGGAGAATTGCTCAGAGAGGAAAAAGTACAATGACCGTCTACGATCTGCCGATCGTCAATGCCTCGCTCAATGCAACGGCAACAGTATTATTGCTCGTTGCCCGAAAAAAGATCAAGCAGCGCGAGATCGAAACGCATAAGAAATTAATGATCGCGGCTTTTAGCGTCTCGATCTTATTTTTTATCTGCTATCTTATCTATCATGCGAATGTGCTGAGTGTAGCATTCGTCGAACCGGCTTGGTTCAAGCCGATCTATCTTACGTTACTATCAACGCACGTCATCTTAGCGGCGGTGGTACCGGTAATTTCTGTTATCACGCTTCGTCGCGGACTCAAGCGCGAGGATGCCCGCCACCGCAAGATCGCTAAATACACCTACCCGATCTGGCTCTATGTTTCGATCACTGGTGTCGTGATCTATTTACTCCTCTATCAGATCTTCCCACAACACGTAAGCTAATGGCACACGATAACGAACAAGCGATGAGCGCTGCCCTGCTCTCTCAGACATTCTCGAGAGTATTCAGGAAGGTGTGTCCGAATTGCGGCAAAGCTCCGATGTTCAGCTCGTTTTTCCAGATGCACGATAAATGCCCGAACTGTGGCGTCGTCTTTGAGCGGGAAAACGGCGAGTATGTGGCCTCAATGTATCTGAGTATTTTCATCACCGGCCTGATCTTTGTATTCCTCTTCATCCTGCTCGAATATATCCTAAAGGTTTCGCTGGCAACCGAACTATGGATCTTAATGCCGATCGTCGGATTGTTTCCGGTGTGGTTCTACCCGCTTTCAAAAAGCATTTGGGCCGGAGTGTTGTATCTGATGGGGAGTTTGTATTCGGATTGAGTTACTTACCGTCATTCTGAGCAAAGCGAAGAATCCCTTAAGGTTTTGAAGCCTGTTTCATTCGCAAAGACATCAAGAGATTCTTCACTGCGCTTCGCTGCGTTCAGAATGACGGTAACAATCCGTAATTATTCCCTGAACCCCTATCCCACAAGAGCTGTTAATAATACCGATGAAATTCAGTAAAAAAATACTTCCGGCGCTTATCTTAGTTGCGATCGTCTTTGCAGCAAATGCGGTCTTTGCTCAATCCTGCCCAATGTGTAAGGAATCGATGACGCAGGCCGGCAAGAAATTATCCGATGGATTTTATTACAGCATCATCACGATGGCCTTCCTACCAATGGGCCTCGTAAGCGGCGGCGCTGTCTTCGTTATCCGCTCCTCCTACCTCAAGCGCCATCCGGAATCGACACTCTCAACATTCGGAATCGTCCGCGAAGTTGTAAAAGGGAAGTTTGGGAAGAAGTAACAGCTTCTTTTTTTGTAACCATAGGGTAGCTTAAGCGTTTCCATTATCAGGATACCCTATGATTAAATTATTTTTCATATTACTGCTCACCCTTGGTTCCATCGTTAGCCCAGTAAGGGCTCAATCTTCACTATGGCAACATACTGCCGGGCCAAGTGGAGAAATGCAGTCTGAAATTCTTGCAGTAACTAAGCAAGGTGATTTATTTGCTTCTTTCTACTATCATTTATTTCGATCAACTGACAAAGGAGTGCATTGGGAAATTGCTTCCCACCAATTCGACAGCTCTACTCTTGATGATTTTGCAATAAATGACAAAGGAGAATTATATGCGGTCATAACTGCTCGTGGGAAAGGAGCGCCACCATCCGGATTATACCGGTCTATCGATAATGGCGACACATGGTCACAACTTTTAGATTTATTTCCAACTTTGCATTCATTAGCAGTAGGTGACTGTACTATATTAATTTCTGGTTCCGTCTCCCAAGACAATTATGATTTTTCCTCGTTTGATAATGGAAAAACGTGGAATAAGAAAATCAATAACTTCTACAGTTATAAGTACTCATATTCGGTAACCCCAAATAGCAACTTCTTTGTATCAAAATACAACTCACAATCTTCGTACTTTTTCCTTCTCTCAGTTGATAAAGGGCATAGTTGGGACACTATTAAAACTTCGACGTTAGGTGTACCCCAAACTCGGTTGGCATTTACACCTTGGGGAGAAATTTATGGCATATTCACTGCGAAGGGGGATGTTGCTCATGTTTGTAAATCAATTGATGGTGGGAAAAACTGGGATAGTATTCCCATATTTACGAATTTCTACGTAGATAAATCCACACAAATCTATTCACTACGGAATGGTACTTTGATGATACTTTTATCATACACTATTCTCCAATCTCAGGATTCGGGAAAAACGTGGTTTCCTCTTTTAGATGATATAAGGGAATGGTATAATTCAATTGCACAGGACTCACTTGGAAATATTTTTGGTGCATCTTATGAAGGTATAAATTTGCTGGACACTTCAAATCATAGGTGGATTCAGCGCTCCCCAGCAACGGCAAATGTTGGTTTAATAATTTCTGACAAAAATGGCGACTTACTATCAAGTTTACGATATACAGACCCTAGATATAGTTATGAAGGTTATTTAGCATTTAGTAAGGATGATGGCTTAACTTGGGAGCACTATAATACACTTAGTTCACTAGGGCCTCAATCCGGATTTTATTATACGGTTGCTGCTGATTCAAATAATGGTTTATTCGCCGCATGGATTAGTGATCATAATTACCTGTCTTCAGATGGGGGTATTAGTTGGAAACGAGGGTACGGAGGATTGTTCGCTACTTTTCCTTCTGGGCGTACTTACGCATTGTGGGAGAATGGAAAACTTGCATTTTCAGATAACAGTGGAGTTACTTGGACTAGTAATAATTCATCGATATTATCCGCTAGCACTTTTATCTCATTTTGCGTGAATACCAAAGGCTATTTATTTGCCGGCTCCAAAGATAATATCTGGCGAATGAAAGAAGGTGATACTTCATGGACTTATTGCGGCATTAGTACTTTAGCCACAAAAGTTGGCAGTCTCTGTTCTACATTTTCCGGTGACGTCTATGCGGGCTCGCTCTATCAAGGTGTATATCATTCTTCCGATAACGGGGTTACCTGGGAGCATATCATTGATAGTCTTACCTGTTTGAATGTGAACGGACTTGCCTGCGATCGGGCAGGCACGATCTATGCAGCAACATCGAATGGCGTTTTTCGATATCACACTGATTCGAAAATATGGGAAGATATCAGTGAGGGGTTAGGCACAAGAGACGTAAGTTCGGTGTGCGTCACAAGGCAAGGCAAATTGTTTGTAGGCACGAATGGTATGGGTGTTTACAAATTCAATACCTTAGTAGCATCCGCACCGACCCCCTCGATGCGCGATGAGAATGTATCGTTGAAGGTATACCCGAATCCTGCAACCGGAAAGTTTACTATCTCTTATACCCTTCCTGAGTTCAGCCCCGTGACTATAGAACTGATCGATGAATTGGGACGAACAGTTTTACACCAAAATATTAATACGCTGTCATCATATAGTTTAGAAATGAATAGCTCACAATTACCTACCGGGGTTTATATCGTAAAGCTTATTTCACCTCTCGGTATAGCTACTCAAAAGATTACCATTAACCACTAACCGGTTTTATCTTCCTTCTACCTTCAAGAGCGACGTGTGCTTTCGTACATACCGTAAGATCGCAGCTGCGATATAGATCACCACAAATAAGATCGGCCAGGTAAGATCAAATGGCCTGTTGCCGGGTAGAGCATAGTATTCGATCCCTGCTAATAATAAGAATGAGGTTGCGATCGCGAGGACACCATCGTATTCGCGGGCGAGGACGATCTTTGCTGAAAAAGGATATTTGGCAGATTTGTAACTCTTAAAGGAAGGAATGACGGCCGGTACCGTTGCGGCGAATTGAATGTATTGCTCCCCGAATTTATCAACCAGAAATTCTTCTTCGGTAAACATAATGCGCTCGTAATAGAACCAGTACAAAATACTAACCAGCAACACAAACCACCAGACACCCGACCATAGAACGATCCCAAAGATAACAAAGAAGTTGCCGATATACAACGGGTGACGAACAACAGAATAAATACCGGTAGTATTTATCGAATCAGCAAGTTGTCCACCGGTGTTTCTGCCGGATGTCGAGGGGGCTGATGACCCTACTGCAATTATCCTGATACCTTCTCCGAGAAATGCCACGACAAGGCACCCGATCTTCCACCACTGGGTTAAGGCAAACGGCTGCGGATAATCTTTACTAAGCAAGATCAACAGGCCCATCATTGGGATGATGGCAAGTGGAACATAGCTGCGTCTGGCAAAAAGCCATTGCCCGCGGTCTCTAAAATCTTCTCGTAACGTCATTGGTGACTATGAAGGGAAAACGAATCGAGCAAGTTCCTCACTGTTGCAGTCGAGCCTGAATACTTCGGGTCTCATCAATCCTCTTGCTCAGTTGAATGCTTTGTTCTAAGAGTGAATGGAGTTCGCTTTCATCGATATCTCCGGCTAAGCGCTGCTTGACCGATGTCAGTTGCTTTTCCCAAGCTCCTTTGCTTAATAATGAAGCGCTTTGGTAACTTGCCAACCGAATATGTTCTCGAAGCTCGGCATCCGATAGTTCGGAATCCACCCATTCGCTACTAATTGCAACTCGCTTCGCTGCGGCAGTAGAAATAAGATGAAGAGCAACCGGATCTTCCTCGAACTCATCAAGTAGAGCATTCACCGAAGGCGAACTTCCCGAATCTTCAAAGAGGACGATACATTTATGGATGATCGCTCTGACGATCTCGTGGCGAACGAGTGAGAGATCGAAATCCATCTCGACGATTGCTCGGTACGCTGTCTCGGTATCTTCGATGAATGCACCAAGCAGCGTCAGTTCGGCGGAAGTTGGTTCTGCCATCACTGTCTGATGCAGCGAGACTTCCTCAACCTGTTCCTGTGCCGCTCTTCGATTTTCTTCACGAACAGCAAGCTGATTCTCTTTGCGTCGCTCAGTACCGATGATCTTTTGCAACTCCGTCAGCAGCATCGATTCCCGAAGCTTAAACTTCTCAGCAATGCGGCGAATGAACAATTCTTGCTTAATGGCGTCCGGT
>DASTAO010000444.1:0-7250 GCA_035712525.1 Kapaibacterium sp. (SeqCode) | reverse complement strand
TGCGAGAAGCAATATCCAGCTGATCGCCTCCATCGCTTTATCGGCTGGAATGTACTTGATCTTTAATGGCTGTTTAGTTTGCTCTGACATCACTATACCTACTATATAAGAACCTTAACTCATACAAAAATAAAAACCGCTGACTATTAATATCTGAATCAGGATCACTACCGGGAGTTTTTTGAGGCCTGCAAATATTGCCCAGGATAATAGAAAGACGATCGCTGCCATCGCGAGAACTACTACCAAATTTGGTCCTTCGGGGTCATTGAAAAACATGAACAGGATTCGAGAGAATACAATCGATGTCGCGCCCAGGATCAGTAATGAGGTCTTTTTCGAGATTGGCATAATGCAAAGATACGTATTCCAGCGCTAAATGTTAAATTTAGGTAAAAGAGATTTTTTCGCCATAAACATATATAAATGAATAATTTATAATTTATTTTTAAAAATATTTAAAAAACATTTGGAATTTGACTTTTTATTTCGTATATTTGCAGCATGGAGTTCGTGCATAATTATATGCTTTCAGCAAAGTCGGCCACTGGCCGGCTTTTGTGTTTTTGGGGAGGATTTGTGTGGGGTGCACACTTATAGTGCTGATTTTTAATGAGTTGCAAGGGGTACTTTGGGGTTCTGGGCTTCATTGCAATTCGCTATCTTGCTTCAGGGGAAGGTTATTATCCCCACTATTGTTTAGTAACACTTGAGCAAAATACGCCATATCGATCTCGGTGAAAAGCCGCTCCTCCTTGCTCCGATGGAGGATGTGACCGATGTTTCCTTCCGCATTATTGCTAAGCGGATGGGACCCGATGCCGTGTATACCGAATTCATTTCGAGCGAGGCGATCATTCGTCAGATCGCAAAGCAAATGAAGAAGATGACATTCCACGAGGAGGAACGTCCGCTGGCAATTCAGATCTATGGCGGCGATCCGGAACACATGGCCGAAGCTGCTGAAGTTTCCGAAGCGGCGGGACCTGATTTCCTCGATATCAACTGCGGGTGTTGGGTGAAGAATGTTGCCGGTAAAGGTGCCGGCGCGGGATTGCTTCGCGATCTGCCGCGAATGGAGAAGATGGTGAAGTCGGTTGTCGATTCCGTAAAGCTTCCGGTTACAGTCAAGACTCGTCTGGGCTGGGATACCGATACCATTAATATTCTTGATACTGCGCCGATGCTAGAACAAGCCGGGGCAGCGGCATTGACCATCCATTGCAGGACACGTTCGCAAGGCCATAGCGGTAATGCCGATTGGAGTTGGGTGCCGCGTATAAAAGAGCGGGTTTCGATTCCAGTGTTTCTTAATGGCGATGTGAATTCTCCGGAAGCCGCTGATCGCGCATTTCGCGAGACGGGCTGCGATGCAGTGATGATCGCGAGAGCTGCGATCAGCAATCCGTTCATCTTCCGCGAGACGAAAGAGTTTTTTGCCAATGGAAGTTATACTCCCGCTTCGCTGAATGAGCGCATCGAGTTATGCCTTTCGCATTTGCGCGAATCGATCGCATTGCGTACGGAGCATCGCGGTATTCCGAACTTCAGGAAATATTATCTTGGCTATTTCAAAGGCATTTATGGCGCAGCGAAGCTTCGGTCGGAGTTGATGCTGATCGATACGTATGCAGAAGTGGAAGAAAAGCTCTGGAAATTTGCTGAGAGTGCTGCCGAGCGGGAATTAGTAACGATCTGAGGCAACTTAGATGGCTATCCCATAGTTGATTTTTATTATGCATACTACACTAACAGCGGTCTATCAACAACGAGGAGATTGGTACATTGGGTACGTTGAGGAGCTACCTGGTGCTAATGTTCAGGAGCACACCCTTGAAGAAGCTCGCGAAAGCTTACGGGAAGCTGTTAGCCTTATTATCGAATCTAACCGTGAATTACAGCGCGAAGAAATAGCCGATGGTGCTGTTGTTCGCGAAGAGCTTGAAGTCGAGATATGAAGCGCAAAGAGCTTATCCGGCTGATCGAACAAGAAGGCTGCCGGTGGCTTCGTGAGGGCGGGAGACACACGGTATACTTCAACCCGGAAAACAAAAAGACTTCTACTATCCCTCGTCATTCAGAAGTAGATGATTTTCTTGTAAAGAAGATCGCTAAGGATCTGGGGATCACCATTAAGAAATAAGCCTTTGCTATTCTAAACAGCCTTCAATAGTGCATACCCTCACCGATTACGATTACCAGCTTCCTGATGAACTGATCGCAAAGTATCCTCTTGCACATCGGAGTGATTCTCGGTTACTGGTTTTTCATCGCGATCCATTCCAGCTCGAAGATAAGAATTTTCCGGATATCATTAATTACATTAATCCCGGTGATTGCCTCGTCCTTAATGAGACCAAGGTAATTCCGGCTCGGCTGTTTGCTACTCGTGAAGCTACCGGAGCACATGTTGAAATATTTCTTGAAGCCCGACAAGCTGATACTACCGATACGTGGCGAGTACTTGCTGCACCGGCGAAGAAGCTAAAAGTTGGCGAGCGATACATCATCAATTCCGAGCTCAGCTGCATTGTTCTCGAAGAACTTCCCGAAGGAGAACGGGTCGTCCGTTTTGAAGCAGAGAATGTTGAGGCTGCTCTGGAAGCAGCGGGTTCGATGCCGATACCACCATACCTTCATCGCGAATCCGAAGCGATCGATAAAGAGCGGTACCAAACCGTCTATGCGAAAACAACGGGCGCAGTTGCTGCCCCGACGGCAGGATTACATTTCACTCCCCAGATATTAGCGCAACTTGAAGCGAAGGGAGTTGAAATAGTGAAAGTGATATTGCATGTTGGCCTCGGTACATTTCGTCCTGTTGAAACTGAAGATATCACGAAGCATACGATGCATAGCGAGCGCTATGAGGTGAGTGAAGAAGCAGCAGCAAAGATAAATGCAAGAAAGAAAAATGGTGGTAGAGTAATTGCTGTCGGGACGACGGCCGCGAGGACATTAGAAACAGTAGGACGGACTCTTACAGTAGGATGGACTCATACAGTAGGATGGACTCATACAGTGGGACGGACTCTTAGTCCGTCCGAGCGGACTGAAAGTCCGCTCTACTACGTCGAAGCTTCGAGTGGTGAGACCGCGATCTATATTTATCCTCCGTATCAATTCAAGATCGTTGATGCACTCATTACTAATTTTCATCAACCAAAATCTACTTTGCTGATGATGATCAGCGCTTTGGCTGGATATGAGAAAGTCTTTAAAGCATACGAACACGCCATTGAAAAGCGGTATCGGTTTTTGAGTTATGGGGATGCGATGTTTATAGAATAGATCGCTTGCGACTATCGGGAGCCGTAATCCCAGGGTGTATCGATAATTACTTCAGCCGATCGGTTGAACATTCTGCCTTCCGGGAAGGTCGGATCGAATAGTACTCCGTTGGAATAATATTTGGTAGTAATGTTGCTATTGCTTATTAGCGTTTTCGGCTCAAGGTATTTTTTTATCGAGGCGACGATCGATTCCGAGCGAGCTTGATTCTTTGCGGATTCTTCGTTCATAAATCCAATGATTTCTACATCTGAGCTGGGTGTAATCCGAGACAGTATGATCGAGTCGATATAAGTCTTATTGAGCTTTCCGATTGCCTGCTGTTCATCCATCCTAAGAGGTATATAGTATACCTCGCGTCTCATTGCTGTCGGGTTTTCCGGTATGGTCTGGTATGGGATCAGTTTTATCCCTATCGAGTCGATAGCTGACTCGGTTGTCCTGCCATGTGCATCGGTGAGAAATAATTGTGCAGTTAGTACACCTTCCGGTGGAGGTAACTTCGGGTTTGTTATCCCGTTCGGTGCCGGTAATATCCTCGTGGCATCGGAATGCCAGTTCCATTCGATCGTCGTATCGCCTTTCGGTACTTCGATCGTTGCCCATGGTTTGTCCTGATAGGAGATCTTTATCGTTCGTTTCGTTATTATCGGATCGGTGATCGGAGAGATATAGAGTAACGCCCTACGCGGATCGGGATAACGGACATATCTTGTGGCGATGACAGGACCCATGATATTCCAATCGTCGGAGATAATTTCAACACGTCGATTCTCTTCTCTCCCCTTTTTGGTATTCACATCCGATGGATGCTCCGGCAATATTCTTGCCGTGGTTTTAATTCGTTTTGGATCGATACCCCAGATAGTAACCAAATATTGTTTTATTGTTTGCGCTCGTGCCGTTGCCAAGTCGAGTTTTCCGTTGTCATTGCCGCTGCAGCCGGTCAGCCCAATTGTTATCGTTGGATTATTACGAAGCCGGTAACCAAGAATATTCAGAGAATTACTGTGAGCGTCGATAGTACCGGTCGTTGTATCTTCGGTATAGTTGGCTGTTTGCCCTGGAGTGCTAAATAAAAGATACCGTCGGAGTGACGAACTATCTTTAGGGAAGAAGATCATATTCAAGAGCGAGAAGACTTCAACGGTGCTTCGTTCAAAGATGACCACACCATGAAAGTCTTTCAGCTTATCGGGATAGTCTTGCACATGATCCGGTTTTTCTGTTTCCCAGGTTACGGTTGGGTGCTGGGCGAATGCCGCAACACCAACAAGTAGGAACAGCGATGAAAAAAAAACTCTCATGACATTCACTCCCAAATAAATTATAGAGAGCCTTAAAAAATTTGGTTACATGGCCGTGTACTACTTTGACGCAGGCGCGTCGGCGATCTTCACTTCTATCATCTCAGCAAGCATTCGTTCTTCCGGCGAGGTTGCACTGAAGAGTCGATCGTTCGAGGCGACGATCTTCAGATTTTTCTTTTTCCATTTTGCATCGAGTTTTATACGTCCGCTAATGGACTTTGCCAGCGCCTGTACTCGCTGCTTTTCTTTTGCACTTAGTCCTTCGGTATGGGTAATGATCGAGACGGTTGACTTCTGAGAGATAGCAGGAGCAATATAGGTATCGATACTTGCGGCATTGACCTGCCCGAAGGATCGTTGCTCGTCGGGATAGCAAATGAGATGATAGGTTCGTTCTGTCGTGGAGTCAGTAGCCGCTGCGTTGAGCTTTACTTCCATCGCTTTCGTTCTCGAACGACGAATCTCTCCTGATTCCATAATACCGACAACTTCCGCTTTTAGCACACCCTCCGGCAGTGGGATCGTGTTACCGGGATCGGAACGCCAGTTCCACGAAACCGTCGAATCGTTTTTGCCAAGCGGCAGTACGGCCCACGACTTGCCTTCATACCATATCTGAATTTCGCGGCTCGCAAAAAAAGTGTTCGAAGCCTCAACTGAGAATGTAGTCGTCATCGGTTCAGGTATTCCCGTAATTGTATGAACAACGATCGGCATCATCTCCTGCTGCGAGGAAACGATCTCGACCCGGCGATTTTCTTCGCGGCCTTCTTCGGTGGTCTCATCAGATCCAGCCGCCGGCATGACCGCTGTTTTGATCGTTATCCGCTCAGGTACTATCCCCCAGATATCGACCAGATAGGCGCGTACTTTTTCCGAACGAGCATTCGCAAGCGTCAGAGCCCCATTGTCACCTCCACTATAGGCGATAAGCGTTACGGTATCGCTCGGATTTTTCTGAAGGCCATAGCCGAGATAATTGAGGTAGTTTCGTTGGGCTGTGAGAATGCTTCCGATCGTATCAGGCTTGAATTCTGCGGCCTGGTTCGGACTCGTAAAGAATACATGTCGTTCGATCGTTGCTGTGTTCTTCTTGAAAAACACCATCGGCAATACCGGATGCACTTCAAGCGATCGCTGCTGCTTCACATACATCGCTTTCAACTGTGGATCGGCTTCCCAGTTCAGTGATAATTGCTGAGCGCCAAGCAGTTCAGGAAGCAATAAGATACTGAGTATGACTAATACTATGGTTTTCATGTGTAAAGAAAGATACTATACTCAAAGATCAAGGCACACCGTTCCGGTTACACAACTACTTCCGCGATCAGCTTTTGTACGAGCAGTTTATCGTCGATCTTTGCTCGCCTCGTCTGGTGTTCAGCGCTTACTATTGCTTTGGTGGCATTATCGAGTTGCTCTCTTGAATAGCGCCGCGCTGCGCCGATGTAATCTTTTACAAAGTAGGCACCGCCGCCATAGAGATCGAGGGCTTTGGCGATCGCCTGATCGCTTGCTTTGCCGACGAGTTCTTTGGCGATCGAAAGCTGCTCGAAATAGCGCGAGAGCATCATCATCATTACGAAGCGTTCGCCTTTATCGGCTTCGACCATCTTTTGAGCGATCTCGCTTGCTTTCGGTTTGTTGCCGGCACCGATCGCTTTTGTCAGTTCAAAAATATTATAGGTTGGCGAGACACCGATCGTCGTTTCGACATCGACGAGAGTGATGGCATCGGCTGCACCGACATAGGATACGAGTTTTTCGAGTTCGCTTGAAAGTGCTCTTAGATCTGAGCCGAGCAGGGTCACAAGCACTTGTGCGGCGCGAGTTTCAAGATGCTTTCCATACCGTTCAGCACGCTCGCAGATCCATTCAATTGCTGCGCCTTCTTTGAGCGGAGCGAATTCTACTACCGCTGCATTGGCGTGAAGGCTTTTCCAAGGATAGGTATTTTTTGCGCCGGGCTTGGAGCTATCGAGGATGAGAATAGTCGAGCGATTGGGATCTTCGAGATAACTGGCGACCATCTCGTTCTCTTCCTGCTTGCGCTCATCGGATCGCGCGGTAAAAAATTTTTCCGTATTGCGACAGATGACGAGCCTCACCTCGGCCATTACCGGATAGGATTTTGCGGCTGCAAAAATATGATGCAGTTTCGATTCGGCACCATCGAAGACTTCGAGATTGAACGAGCGAAGCGCTACATCGGGCAACAGCAGGTCGATCGATTTGCGGATGAGCTCATCGCGGAGGAATTCCTCTTCACCATAGAAGAAATAGACCGCATCGGCGTGGCCTTTCTTCCAGGATTGTTCGATTTGGGATGGGGTCATGAGTTAGTTGGGTAACCGATTTTTTTGTGGTGTCATTCCGAACGGTGACGAGCGCTGCGGCATGAAATAATGCATATACAATTAACTCAATCACTTCTTGTTGCTAAATATGACTTGCCGATAGCGACTAAGACCTGTAAAAGCCATAATTACCACCGTCTTTTAAATCCTATTTTCAAAAAAATCAAGTAGTAAGAGACTGCGACCCTTGCCACAAGACATCCTTACTAATTATTGCGACTATAGTCTACTACATGATACTGTTTATAAAAAACATGACCACTCCGGATAGCGAACGCGCCACCCAACGAGT
>DASTAO010000443.1:0-4228 GCA_035712525.1 Kapaibacterium sp. (SeqCode) | reverse complement strand
CAAAATGCAATATGATACGCTGCGACATTATGTTGAATCGTGCGCTAATTTAGATAATGACTTTTCGTATCATGCTTTTAGTCATTTAAACTCCGATGTTTCATATTATGACACTGACGATACTATGCGGTTCAATGTATTTAGAGATTGGCTACTCTCAGTTGCATTCCTAAATACTACAAACCCTGGTTACTTTTGTGCATGTGTTAAATCAATGATTTATACTTACCAGTATGGACCATATAATTTTACAAATGCTCCGATAGCAGTTATGAAGTATTTATTAGATAACTCCAATTGTACCTCCCCTGGGTTGGAAGATCTTTACAAGAATACATTACGAAGCCGCCATGAATCATGGTTAAGTGGTGATACTACTAAACCAGAGGATACGACGATTCCGTCACTTGATCAAATCGGTTTGGGTGCGCTGTTGCATCATAATAGCATATCTCCCAATATAGCATCGTCGCAAATCTATCTTGCTTCTTTTACTTCTTCACCGAATCCGTTCAAACATGAAACGCATCTTCGCTTTCATTTGAATCGGATGGCTTATACTACAATCGGTATTTACGATGTGCTCGGTCATCAGGTATGGGGTGATGGGAAAGGGAAATCGCTTGAGGCTGGGGATCATGAGGTGGTAGTTGAGGGGAGTCTGCTTCCGGAAGGCTCACTTTATGCGAGGATCGAGACTGGATTTGGGGAAGTGAGGACGGTGAAGTTGGTGAAGGAGTAGATTCCCTCACCCCTAACCCCTCTCCCAAAGCTATGGGAGAGGGGATTTTTTTTATTAACAAATTATCCACTTGTCAAATATATTTGATATTTTGATTTGGAGTTTTCTGTAAAATTTCGTATATTTGTATTGTGAAATACTGGGTCAGACAGGAGTGTCCGACCTACTCAGAGCCCGCCCAAGCGGGCTCTTTCAATTAAGGGAGTTCTATAGTGGGGGGTACAGCAGTTCTGATGATATATAATGACTTATAAGGGTATCCATTCAAATTTCAGGTACTTAAAAATTGATATATTCAAAGGTTGGATTTTAAAGGTTTTCTTCGTATCTTAGCAGGCTCCGGGACGAGCACCTCGTATCGGATTCTAATTTTCGTTTTCACTAACTCATCGTACAACAATGAAGCATTTTTTTAGCGCATGCATAGTCTGCCTATGCGCAGTATCTATTATCTCTTGTAACAAAGGTGGTGGAGCAGCTGGAGCAGCCGATAGCGGCGCCATAAAAGCTGACTCGACCAAGAAGGCACAGATCGCAGCCTATATGGCCGTCAACGATATGTTCAACACCGGTAAGTTTGACGATATGGGAAAATATATCGAAGCGAATTATGTCGAGCATAATTTGCATCCGGGTGAGAAGCCAGGCCTTGATGGTCTGAAAGAACATATGACGATGCTTCGTGCTGCTTTCCCTGATGTGAAGTTTACCATCAATAACATCACTGCCGATTCGAATATGATCTGGGCATTGATGACGATCACCGGTACCAATAGCGGCCCGTTCATGGGAATGCCGGCAACCGGTAAGGCGATCAACTTCCAGGGAGTTGATATCGTAAAACTTCAGAATGGTAAATGCACCGATCATTGGGGCTTTTATCAGGACATGAAGATGATGGAGCAAATGGGCATGATGCCGCCGATGGGTGGGCATCCTGATATGAAAGAAGCTCCCAAAGGAAAATCATAAATTGTTATTACTTCACTAACCAATTATCTTGCTATGAAAAAGTATTTGTCAATCGCTGCACTTTGTTTATGTGTAGCATTCGTTTCTTCTTGTAATAAGAAGGAAGCCGGCGCTGCTGCCGAAGGACCGAAAGTTGATTCGACCATGATGAAAAATAAAGAAAGTGTCAAAAAATGGTTTGATGCATTCAATGCTCATAATGTCGATAACATGGCAGCCACCATGGATGCGAATTACATCGAACATTCTCCGGCACCTGGCCAAGCCGCTGGAATAGATGGGTTCAAAAAGATGATGACCGAATGGCTTGCTGCCTATCCCGATATGAAAGGTACTGTCGTCGACGTGATCGCCGAAGGGGACCGCATCGGTGTTCTAAGCCGAATGGAAGGCACCAATACCGGCGCCATGATGGGTATGCCGGCTACCAATAAGAAGGTCGACGTCATGGGCATCGACTGGATGAAAATATCCAATGGTAAAGTTACCGAACACTGGGGCTATATGGATATGATGAAATGGATGCAGGACCTGGGCATGCCGATGATGGGTGGTGGTAGCGACATGAAAAAGATGGACGAGAAGAAGAAATAATTTTTCTTACGAACCTCATTATCTTCAGCCGCAAACTCCCAATGATGATGTTGCGGCTGAAGAATTTTATTTTGCCGGATTAACTCTAAGTATATTAGTTAAAAGTATATTAGTTAAATACCGCGAACGCTTTCTCAGCTCTTGAATGTTAAATTTATACTATTAATTAACCGTAAGCGGCTATGACGAAAGCAGATATTGTCAATCGCGTCGCGAACGCCACAGGCGTCACGAAACTTGAAACCGAAATTCTGGTCGATGGTTTTTTCAAGACGATCAGCGATATGCTTGCCGAAGGTGAGCACTTCGAGATTCGCGGTTTTGGCACCTTCAAGGTGAAAGAACGTAAACCCCGCATGGCCCGTAATCCCCGCACCGGCGAAGCTGTTCCGTTGGAAGTTCACTGGGTTCCGACCTTCAAGCCATCGCGCGAACTTCGGACACTTGTTAATGACCGGATGAAGCAGAAGCGCTCGACGCCTTCGTACTAATTTTCACTCCCACGTGGTATCGCCTCAGCACCCCGACGCCGATCCAAGCAGTTCGGCGCAAGAACCGTCCGCGCCTACTGAAGAAATTCGCGCCGATCATTTATTGCTCGAACGGCTTAAGAATGAGCCCCCGGTAAAAGAGCAATTACATCCAACGGTACTTATTGCTATTATTATTATTGTATTAGCATTAGGAACGGTCGTCTATTTTGCCTTTCGCCAGCCGGAAAAATTTGCTGAAAATCCTCATGCCCAAGGTCATAGTCAAGGCGAACAGGCGCAGGCCGATTCTTCAGAAGTCCTTTCCAAGCGGCTACATCTGGCACCATTGATCGATTCTCTGCATAAGATACTCGAAGCAAATCCGAACGATCCGAAGGCGCATCTGGAATATGCAAATGTACTCTATGAGGCAGAGTTATGGGGAGAGGCAAAATCGCATTATGAATTCTATTTAAAGACCGACCCGAAAGCAACCGATGCCCGCATTGATTATGCTTTTGTCATTGTCCAGACTACCCAGGACTTTAAGCGCGGTCTCGCTGAGATCGAAAAAGCATTGGCGATAGATCCGGAGCATGTCAAAGGACTGTTCAATGCAGGCCTTTTCAGCGTTCAGGCATTTGATGACCGCAAAGAAGGAATTATGAAATCGGAAAATTATTTCCGCCGCTCTCGTGCTGCTGCTGAGAAAAAAGGCGAAACCGAAATGGTCACTAATATAGACAGGGTACTTGAAGAGATCGATAAGATCAAGACTCAGACAAGCAGGTGAGCTGAAACTTTTTTCTCTCTCAAGCGTCTTATTTACACCCAATAGAACAACTCCTTGCTTCAAAGCATCAGGAATATCGCGTTACCATTAGGCCACGGCAGCTCCAGCGAGCGCTTGCGGGCTGTGCTTTGTCGCTTGTTGTTTATTACCTATGGTTTTGTGTTTCTTGCCGATACCATCAATATCGGCGTCATCTATTCCTCCTTATTCGGTACAGTAGAGTTCGTTGACGATTCGGATATCTTCGATTCGCTCTTTGATGTCGGTGGCAGTACGGCTTCTGCCATCGCTACATATCAGGGAAGCACTGCTCCAATGTCGATCGAGCGTAATGCGGTTGAGCGTTCCTCTTCAGGGGTGCATACCGTCCTTGAGGATATCGATAGCCAGGGTATCGAAGATGCCCAGACTCCGGTCACGATCTCAGACCGTATCTCATATTATCACGAGTCACAAGAGGCGATTGCCGCTACGGTTACCTTTGACCGTACCCTCCACTTCCGGCAGTTTCTGATCTAAGATCACCTCCTGATCTATCTTATAAGCATCACCCGATCGTAGTGTGCAGCGCACCATGCTGAGTGCATTGTGCCATACGTACGATTATTAAAGGTCTTGATGCTTCCGATGTAGCCAGTGCTCAAATAGCAATTG
>DASTAO010000442.1:0-7933 GCA_035712525.1 Kapaibacterium sp. (SeqCode) | reverse complement strand
GTCATCGATTCCATTCCACCGGCAACGACGACCTTATTGTCGCCTGTCATAATGGTCTGCACGCCCGTAATGATCGCTTTCATGCCCGAGCCACACACTTTATTAATGGTATTGCACGGTACTGAATTCGGAATCCCAGCCCCAAGCGAGGCCTGACGAGCAGGAGCCTGACCCATCCCGCCGCTAAGGACGCAACCCATGAATACCTCATTAACCGTTTCCGCTTTAACATTCGAACGCTCGAGTGCCGCTTTAATGGCAACAGAGCCCAACTGCGGAGCAGTCAGATCGCCAAGAGTACCTGATAACGAACCAATAGGAGTACGAGCGCCAGAAAGAATAACGGGGGTTGACATAGTTTTTGAGATAGAAATTTAGTATAGACTAAGTAAACAATATTGGGGAGTGATGAGTGCGCCTGTCATTCCGAACGGAGTCCGCCGCGGCGGACGATGTGAGGAATCCCCTGAGGTATTCGCGAAGACTTCAGGGGATTCCTCACATTCGTTCGGAATGACATTGAAATAGATTGGATATCCCAATCAATAAAGTAGGTCGGACACTCTTGTCCGACCAATGGTAGGATCAAGAACTCAGATATTCGAGCTGCCGAAAGGGGACGGACAGGAGTGTCCTTCCTACTATATCTTAAATCTCGTCCGCAGATCAGCAACCGGTTCTTTCACAATGTCAGCGGTGACATTTTTCCCGATGCGCTCTTTAGATGATTTCGAAAGCTTCGAGACTACATCGGCCGAGATCAATTTTGGTAGGGCAATATGGATCTTTTCGGCAAGCGAATGCTTGATGATACCTTCGATATCGTGGGCAAGCTGGCGCACCGATTTCTTTTTCATTTCTTCGAAAAGCTTATGCTGCTCTCCGGAACTTCGGCTTGGCGAGTTGGCATCACCCGAACCGCGGAACCGTCCTTGGCGATCGGTTACCATTTCGGATAATTTCTTATGGGCCTGTTCATACTCGATCTTTCGGATCATTTCCGCAGGTCGGCGATGCACAACAGAAGATTCAGTAATTCGGTATGCCCTAAGCGAGCCGGTATTGCCGACAATAATGATCTGGGAATGCTTCATGCTTTGGTTAAGAGAAATTTTCATAGGCGTAAACAATTACATATTGGAAAAAGACTCGCAAAAAATGTGCCGATACCTGATTTAGAATTAGTGAGTAGCGGGTCCTTTATTAAGTGTACAACCTTTTAAGGTCTGGGGTTTTGTAAACACGTCATTGCGAGCGCCAGAAAGATACAGGTAAATGCTGTGATTTGCATGTCTCCTCGCAATGACGTCTGGAAGGAATGTTAATAAACTAACAACTGTTAGTTAGCTTTGGTATGTCAGTTCGCAAAGACCAGATCAGAATTCAGGCGCAAACGCTCTTTCGGGAGAGGGGGTATGTGGCTACGTCAATGCGCGATATTGCTGAATCACTTGGCATTGAAGCGGCAAGTCTGTATAACCATATCCACTCGAAAGAGCAGATATTGCAGGAGATCTGCTTCCGAATGGCCGAGCATTTTTTTGCGGCGATCGAGCCTATAGTTAAGTCTACGGTAGTTCCGGTTGAAAAACTACGCTTAGCAATCGAAGCTCATCTTGCTGTCATCGCTGCTCATAACGATGCCTCCGCAGTATTTCTGCACGAATGGCGTCATCTCGGCGAGCCATATCTTTCTGATTTTAAACTGATGCGTAACCGCTACGAAAAAATATTCCGCACACTGATCGAAGACGGAATAAAGAGCGGTGACTTTCGTGATATGAACATCGCGCTAACTGCACGAACGATGCTTTCAGCAATGAACTGGACGTATGAGTCCTACAATAGCAAACGAAAGATCGATCCGGCCGAAACGGCTTCGCATATCGGCACGATGATGTTAAAAGGAATTTTGAAATAAGTTACGATTATGTACGGAAACGCTTACATCGATAAGAATGAAAAGATGTCTGCCGAGGCGGATGATCCGATAAAACTTGAAGAATTCGAAGCACGCATTACTCGCGGCGAAAAGATCGAACCGGACGATTGGATGCCGGCCGATTATCGCAAGCAGCTTATTCGAATGATCGAGCAACATGCTCATTCGGAGATTATGGGTGCGTTGCCGGAAGGCACCTGGATCACTCGCGCTCCGAATTTCCGTCGCAAGCTTGCTCTTATTGCAAAAGTGCAAGATGAAGTCGGGCATGGACATCTATTATATGCCGCCGCCGAAACGCTTGGCAAGTCACGTGAAGAGATGGTTAGCGATTTGATCTCAGGAAAATCGAAGTACAGTAATATCTTTAACTATCCGGCGAAAAGCTGGGCTGATATTGCTGTGATCGGATTCCTTGTCGATGCCGGCGCGATCATTAATCAGCTTGCCAATGCGAAAGGAAGTTACGGCCCTTATTGTAGGGCACTCGAAAGAATTTGCTATGAAGAATCCTTCCATTTAAAGCAAGGCTACGATGCCTTCGTTGCGCTTGCAACCGGTACACCACGCCAGCGTGAGATGCTGCAAGATGCAGTCAATCGCTGGTGGCCGCCAATGATGCATTTCTTTGGCCCGCCCGATAAACTTTCCGTTCATACCGAACGCTTGATGCGCTGGAAAGTAAAGATGGCATCGAATGAAGACATGCGCCAGGAATTTATCGAACAGTACGTACCGAAGATCTGGGAGTTGGGCATCACACTTCCCGATCCCAAATTAAAGAAGAATGAAGAGACCGGCGTATGGGAATACACGGAGCCGGATTGGGATGAGTTCTTCAAAGTCATTAACGGTGGCGGCCCATGTAATGCCGAGCGCATCGCTGTTCGCAAATATGCGGAGCAGCATGGCCGGTGGGTGCGTGAAGCATTGATGAATCCGACAATGACTCAATTTGTACCGTATGCGTAAGTCAATGACATACCGGTTCGTTGCATTGCTCTTGGTTGTTGTCTCACTCTGCTCGGCGCAGGACATCTTTTCAAAAGCAGAGACAGAATTCCCGGCATGGTGCAAAGATGAGATCGCTAAGCTTGATAAAGTATATACCATCGTCCCGTATCTCCATCCCACCTTTATCACTGCCGATCTTACGGGCGATGGGACAGAGGATATAGCGATCGCCATTACCGGCCAAAAAAACAAGAAGGGAGTTCTCATCATCAATCAGGAAACAAAGAAGAAATATTTCCTTGGTGCGGGGACTGAATTCGGAAACGGCGGAGATGAATGGGCATGGCTTGTGAAATGGAAGCTCTACGCTGAAAAGAAAGCAAACCAAACTCAATTCGATCAGAAGACAGGTGATATTACCGGCTCAAAAACAATCACCCTCAAGCACAATGCCATCCAGTTATATGAACTCAGCGATGGCACTGCTTCGGCTGTAGCGCTGCTATATTGGGATGGTAAAAACTATACCTGGATACACCAAGGCGAATAAAATTTTAGAGGAATAAATGTCAAATACAAGTTTCGATCCCCGCATTCGTCGTGCCAATCTTGATAGAGCATCAGGCTTCGGCGCGCTACATACCAATGAGCATTGGGAGCCCTATGCTGTCTTTCATCAGGATAAACGGGGCGAGCAGCATGTGTTCGTTGGCACGATCCACGCACCCGATGCTGAGTTAGCATTGCTTTTTGCAAAAGAGCAATATGGCCGCCGTAAGAAAACGGTGAGCATCTGGGTGGTGCGTTCGGCGGATATCTTTTCGTTTAATCACGAAGATGAGGATATGTTTGCAACCGTCCCTGAAAAAACCTATCGCGAAGCATCCGGGTATCCGGTGCGCAAGCGCATCAATAAATATCTCCACGATCTTGAGGAATCAAAAAAATGAGCGAAGCCATTAAAGAATTACTCTATAAAATTGCTGATAGCGAACTTGTTATCGGTCATCGCGGCAGCGAATGGACTGGCCTCGGCCCGATACTCGAAGAAGATATTGCCTTTAGCTCCATCGCGCAAGATCAGCTTGGCCATGCGTTAGCAAATTATACAATTCTTAATACTGAGTTCGGCGAGGCTACTCCGGATGCATTAGCTTATACTCGTAAAGAGACGGATTATAAGTGCTGCCAGTTCGTCGAATTACCGATCGGCGAATACGACTTTAGTTTGATGCGCCATTTCCTTTTCGATCACTCCGAAAGTTTGAGATATGAAATGCTGATGAGTTCATCGTTTGGTCCGCTTGCTGCATTGGCAAAAAAGATCAAGGGTGAATTGAAGTATCACATCCTTCATGCCGATCTTTGGATACAGAAGCTTGGCAATGGCACTGAAGAAAGCCATGCAAGAATGCAGACGGCATTGAATGAAGCGATGCCTTATGCACTGGGCATTTTTGAGCCGGGTAAGTATGAAGAAGAGTTGATCTCAAGCGGGGTATTTGCAGGCGAGAAGAAATTGCAGGAGCTTTGGCTTGAACGGATTACAAACGTGCTCGATAAAGCACATTTATCGATGCCGGATATATCGAAGATCGAACCGAAGTTCGGCGGACGAAACGGATTTCACACCGAGTATCTTCAACCGATGCTTGATGAATTGAGCGAAGTATATAACTTCGAGCCGACAGCAACGTGGTAATGGTAGCAAAACAAGAACATATTTTTCAAGCCCTATCACATGTGATGGATCCTGAGATCCCGACGCTTTCCGTCATCGATCTTGGGATGATCACCGATGTCATTACTTCGAATGATGGGGTTACGGTAAAACTATTGCCCACGTTTGTAGCTTGTCCGGCGACTTCCGTCATTAAATCGAATATTAAAGAAACACTTGAAAAGGCTGGTATCCGGAATGTTGAAGTTCTATTAGAGGATAGTATCGCTTGGTCGAGCGATCGGGTGACCGAGCACGGAAGAAAGTTACTAACCGATTTTGGCCTTGGTGCTCCGGTTCAGATTGATGGAGTGCTTGATAATGTTCAGGTCGAGGCCGCAACGTGCCCGCATTGCGGAAGTGCTAATACCACATTGAAATCGTTTTTTGGAAGTACGCTGTGTCGCTCCATCCATTTTTGCAATGATTGCCATCAGGGGTTTGAGCGATTTAAACCGTTGTAAATTGTCGGAACCTTGATTTGGGAGATTTTAAGATTATCGAGATACTATTTGAGTAGCTTTTGATATCAATGCTATGTCAAATATTTCTTCAAAAGCTTCTGATAGCCTTTCTTTCAATTCGTCTAATTCAACCGCCCTCCCTAATAGTTTCGAAAGGCTCGTTACATTACGATCGCCAATACCACATGGCACAATGTAATTAAAATAACTAAGATCGGTATTAACATTAAACGCAAATCCATGCATCGTGCACCAGCGAGAAGCTTTAATACCGATGGCGCAGATCTTTTCTTCATTGCCGGTACTCCCTACCCAAACGCCGGTCCTTCCCGGGATTCTAAAAGCTTCGATGTCATACGTCGCCAATGTCTTGATAATAACTTCTTCGAGCGAACGCAGATACCAGCCCAAATCTTCTTTGAAGTGTGAGAGATTCAGCAGGGGATAGCCAACTATCTGTCCCGGTCCGTGAAAGGTAACATCGCCGCCACGCTCGATGGAAAACTTTTCGGCACCGATCTTCTTTAGTTGTTCATCCGAAAAAAGAATATTGGCTTCATCGGTAACGCGGCCAAGAGTATAGACCGGGTAATGCTCACAAAGGATAAGCGTATCGGCTTCTTTGCCCTCCAGAAGCTTATTAAAAATCTCGTGTTGCAGCGTCCACACCTCGGCATACCGGGTGATGGGCAATTGCAAGAGCCGTACTTCTTTTTTCATAACGTTACAGCTATAAACAGTGTTAGACGCCAGTTAGTGTACGAGTAATAGCCCATTGAAGGAAATTCATTACGTTTTTGCAGTCTGTATCATCATTGCCTTGACAGTGGTAATGCAGAATAAGTATGAGAATAAAGGCCCGTATGGTTACGATGAGGCCGATTATTCCTATGCTGCCAGTAAAGGAATCCTTGCCAATTACACCGACCAGAACGCCCTCCCATTCAGTACCTTCATCGAAAGCGGTACCAGCATGGGTAAGGATAAAACGAAGCGTACTGAGCTTTCAGAGTTGATCCGAACGAGCGACGATATATCGTTCTATCGCCATTATCACGGTCCGCTATTTTATTACTGGCTCTCGATCATCAGAGGCATCGATAGCAACGGATATGAAGGAGCTGCTCGAAAACTTTCGATGGTCTTGCTCGGCATACTTGCTTGCGTATTATTATGGGGAGCATCGAAAGAATACAACCTAAGCTTTCCACTCGCCCTTCTGCCAATGCTGCTATTATTCATTTGCCAGATGAATATGATGACAGCAGCATTACTAACGCCGCATGCGATCTATGCCATAACATCCCTACTAGCGCTTGTTCTGCTTTCGAGATTTCTCAGGACGAATAAGCAAAGTGATTGGTATGCAATGCTTGGTGCGTTAGCATTGGCATTTCTTTCAATCGAATATGCGGTGCTGGTTGCAGCAACGGTTGTAGCGTGCTTATTTATTTGGCGTAAAAATATCTTTGCAGCTCGGAAGCCTATTCCTTTTATACTGACATCGCTTGGTATCTTTCTTGGTGTTATAGGTGTGCTCTGGATAGGTGGGATTGTTAAACTGACGCTCCTAAAAAATTACATTTTCTTTACTTACTTTACCATCGTCCGTGGTGGCGAATTTGGATCAGGTAGTTTCTTTGATGTGTGGGGTGCAAGGATTATAGAGTCGCCGATAGTCTGCACGGTAGTGATCGCAACGGTTATCTATTCGTTAGTTCGAATTCGGAAGATCGGAGTTGCGCTTCCGTTATTATTCTATCCACTGTTAGTTACTCTTACGTCGCTGCGAAACACCTCGACATCACCTACTTATGTGTCGTCGATCTTTCCACCGTTGTTTTTGCTTGCGGCAATTATATTATATCAGCTTTTAGGGGATAAGAAAACAATACTTGCTTCTGCCATTGTATTTCCGATCGTGATAGGTGGCTTCTTTTTCCTGAAGGTACCGAAGCCTAATTATCGTACTGACATGATGATCCGGTTGACCACAAATTTTGTCAGAGAGCATCGGGAAAATGATTCGGTGATACTCGTACCACGAACCTATCTACCATCGCTACATTATTACGATACTACCGTGAGGTTCTCCGGTTACGACGAACAATTTGACGACACCACAACGATCCAGTATCTTCTCTCGACCCGGCATCCGCAGGGCATGTTATATATCGGTAAGAATCCCGAACGGTACTTAGGTGTGTTACAACAGTCGTATCGGGTTCATGCTGATAGCATTACGACCGATCAGACTGATAAATCTATTTATTTCTTTCTGCGCCCATTATGAGCGTGCTTTCTATTGTAATTCCTGTCTATAATGAAGAGCGATCGGTTGCGAAATTGATTGACACAGTGCTTGGCGTCGATCTTACTGAGCTATCGCTCGAGAAAGAACTTGTGGTCGTGAACGATGCTTCGAAAGATGGAACGCTTACTGCCTTAGAATCATACCGTTCGAATCCGAGCATTCGGATCATTTCTCATTCGGAAAATCAGGGAAAAGGTGCAGCGCTTCATACTGGTTTTGCCAATGCAACCGGCGATCTGCTTATCATTCAGGACGCCGATCTTGAATACGATCCTCGGGAATATGTAAAAGTCCTTCGCCCTATTGTCGAGGGAAAAGCCGATGTAGTATTCGGTTCCCGGTTTGTCGGCGGGGAGGCGCACCGGGTGTTATATTTTTGGCATTATGTCGGTAATCGCTTTCTTACATTGCTTTCGAATATGTTCAGTGATGTAAATTTGACCGATATGGAAACGTGCTATAAAGCATTCCGAACGCCGATATTAAAGAGCATTCCTCTTATGGAAAAGCGATTTGGATTCGAGCCGGAAATAACGGCG
>DASTAO010000441.1:0-3731 GCA_035712525.1 Kapaibacterium sp. (SeqCode) | reverse complement strand
CGGAATAATTCGTTCTACCGATGGTGGCGCGACCTGGGTTTCACTGGGATTATCCAATGTCGGTGCCTTCAGCAAGATTTACGTTCATCCCACGAATTCCGATATCGTATACGCTGCAGGTGCTGGTTCTGGTAGCGGCTTATATGTAACGAAGAATGGCGGCGTCACTTGGCAAAAAGTATCGGCGCTTCCTCCGGGTGCAGTTACCGATTTCAGCCTCGTTGTAAAAGACGGCAAGGATTATTTATTTGCAGCTGTCCCAAGCCATGGAATTTATTATAGCGACGATGACGGAGATTTTTGGGATCTCATTCATAATTACAATGAGATGAGAAGGATGCATGTTGCTGTCGACCCTAATAATCCAAAGGATATCGTCGATCTTTCGATCAGCTATACCGGTGAATTCGAGGGCCTCTCACGATCAGTCGACGGAGGTAACACTTGGAGTGATATTTCAGGAGACTTTGGATCTAATGGAAGTCTGTTTAACGGTCAGGGTTGGTACGATGCATACTTACGCCGCGATCCAAAAAATCCGGAGCACTTCATATTCGGCGCCATTTCGATCTGGCAGACGAACGATGGCGGCCAGTCATGGGAAGATGTCGGACAAGCATATAAAGGCGGAATTCACCCCGATCAACATAATGCTGCCTTTGCTCCCGACGGTAGTCTCTACACTGGTTGCGACGGTGGTATTGCCTACTCTAAGGATGGAGGTTCAACCTTTGATGTGCTTGCCGATAGTGCAGCCATCACACAGCCTTACTCAATAGCCATTGATCAGACCGTCGATGATATTTCCTACATCGGTACTCAGGATAATAGTACCTTAGGTGGCTCACGCGATGCCGATTGGTTTGACATCACTTCCTATGGTGGCGACGGTGGTACCGTTTGTGTTGATTCGAAAGATCCTCATTCGATCTACTTCATTCGCCCAACTGCCTTTGCTGTTGCCGTTTCAGATGGCACCGGTGAATCAGATTTTAGCAATGGACTTAATTCTGGTGACAGTGTCGGTTGGATCAAGCCGATCGCTCAAGATGAGACAAACCATATTCTCTATACAGGTTCACAATTCTTATACGTCTATCCGAACAATGCCACAAAGTGGACTCGCCGCAGCAAACAGTTGGCAACCGGTGCTTATATCAGCGCTATCTGCCCTGCCGGCGATGGCAACTCCTTGATGGTTGGTACGACAGACGGACGACTCTGGAAGTCTTCTACAAACGGCACAAGCTTTACTGACGCTAACGAATCAAAAGTTGTTCCGGCCAGAAGCGTTTCGGATATTGCCGTCAGTCCGGCTTCGAAGACAACATTCTATGTTGCTCTCAGCGGCTTCGGTGCTGGCCACGTCTTTAAGACCGTAGATTTTGGAGTAACCTGGACGAACGTTTCAGGTTTACTTCCGGACATCTCTGCCAATAAGATCGTCATCGACCCCAACAATCCTTCCCATCTCTATGTAGCAACTGACGTTGGCGTCTTTTATTCACCGAATGATGGTAACGATTGGGTACCCTATGGGACAGGATTGCCAAACATTGCAGTCTTCGATATGGCTTTGCATAAAACGAAGCGCGTACTTCGGGTTGCCACTCATGGCCGTTCGGTTTGGGAAGCGCCGATGGATATTGTTAATTCGGGAATAACCACTCCAACATTATCGAGCATCTGGTATATCGGCGAGCCTGCTACTATCGCATGGTTCGGGATCGACCCAGGTAAGGCTGTAAAAGTTGAGATCAGCCTCGATGATGCAAAAACCTGGACAACAGTAAAGGATCTTGCTAAAGGTACTACTCAGCTAAATATACCAGCCGTTAACTTCCTGGCTTGTGAAGCAGCATTAATTAAAGTAAGCACTGGTACCGATGATATACTACTCTCTCAGCACTTCAAGATCGAACAGCGCCTTGCCGGTTCGAGCATGAGAGTGTTCTCCGAACAGCCGATGTATATGTATGACCTGGCTTACGACGGCGACGATAATACCTTGTGGGTTACCAATTTTATCACTGCTGGCTCTCCGAGCCCGAAGATCTATAAGATGGACCCGAATACAGGTGATATTACAGGAAGTATTACTGCCGGTGGTGGTGGTAATTTTACGGGTATTAAGTACGATCAGGCGACGAAGCATTTATTTGTTAACAACACCCCTCCATCGGGTACACCAAAGACATACGAAATAGATAAGACGGGTAAAGTAATTAGAAGCTTCGTTGCTCCGGAAGGTACTCAATATGCTACCGGTGTTTTGGTTATCGATGACACGCTCTTTGTTGCCGATCGTAATAATAATGTTATACATTGCGTAAACAAGACTACTCCATCTATCACGTACCCTGATTTCGAGCTATCACGCCACGCCGCTTTTGGCCCGAGATGTTTGGCACTAAATCAAAAAACCGGCGATCTACTGCACACCTGGACTGACTTCCAGGGTACCGATGCTTCAGCTACTCTATTCGATAGTTACATCCTTAAATTATCACGCTCTGATGGTAGCGAGCTTTCTTCGACATTCGTACAAGAAGGCGGTAATAAAGGGACTAACGTTAGAGGCATTGAGTACGACCCACGCTCCGACGGTAAAGAAGTATGGGTGACGGTTCTTAATACAGGAAATTCTTCTAAAGTAATGAAGATCACCCTTGTCGATGGTCCCGCCAGCGGCAGCAATAGCGTTCGCACTCACGATCAAACGATATCGTCACTTTCAGTGTATCCAAACCCACTGCATAATGCAACGACGATCAAATATTCTCTCAGCGCATCAGCTGAAGTTCGGATGGTCGTTCATGACGTTCTTGGCCGTCAGGTACAATCAATGTCCTATGGTATCGAGAGTGAGGGCGACCACACCCATCGCGTTCAATTAGATAAATTGAGTGCCAGTGGCTATACCCTTTCACTCTATGCCGGCGAACTGCTCGTCGCAAGTGCTTCGGTCGTTGTCTATTAAGATACGCCGACAATTAATCATCATTGACAATGCAACTTCGCCCGAGAAAACGTGAGACAGTCTTCCTGACTGGAATTCATGGCTTTCTCGGCCAGCATACGCTTCGTAGTTTTCTCGATGAATCGCGATGCGATCTTATCCTATCAGCACGACAGGATAAAATATTATTTGACGATATAGGCAACGAGCCGCGCATTGCCGGATACGAACCGCTTGATCTAAGCGACCGGCAAAAAGTATTAACAACACTGACTCGGGCAAAGCCAGATGTGATCGTTAACTGTGCTGGCTTTGTCAATGTGGATCTTGCCGAAACCGAACGCGAAGCTGCCTGGAAATCGAACGTCCGAGCGGTTGAGTATCTTATTGAAGCCGCACGTAGAATCGATGCCCGAATTGTTCATGTTTCAACCGACTTCATTTTCGATGGGACGAAATCTCCCTATCCTGAATACGGCACCCCAAATCCGTTAAACTATTACGGCCGCACCAAACTGGCGAGCGAGAACGTATTGCGGACTTCCGGTATTTCTCATGCCGTAATTCGAACTTCCTTGTTATATGGTGCAGAAGTAATTCGCCTAGGGGGAAAAGCGAATTTTGTCGTCAATACACTTTCAAAACTGAAGAAGAACGAAGCCGTAAGTGCCTACACAAATCTTGCATCTAATCCAACGTTAGTCGATGATGTCGCCGTTGGTATTGTGCGGGCAGTAGAGTATCAAAAGCATGGCATCTATCATGTAGCCGG
>DASTAO010000440.1:0-2503 GCA_035712525.1 Kapaibacterium sp. (SeqCode) | reverse complement strand
GAGAATAATTTCGTTAGTTAAAAAGACCTTCGATCTTTCATCAGGAATATTTTCCTCGTTGCGAGTTCTTCCAAATGCCATTGATCTTCCAAAGGATCGTCCCCATTTATACCCGACTTCTGAAAAAAAGATCGGGACTGTCGGTTTGCTTATCGGTTGTATCGGAGATGTATTCACAGCAGGAGTAAATGATGCAACCATCCGAGTGCTCAATCGTCTCGGATACGATGTAAAGGTGATCCCAAAAATTAATTGTTGCGGTGCGCTCGCCGCACATGCCGGGTATCTCGATCATACTCGTGAATTAGGTCGTGAAGTTCTTTCTCAGATCGAACGCTCTCACGTGGATTACTTCATCACCAATATCGCCGGTTGTGGTGCGATGATGAAAGAATATCCAACAGTGATAGGTGCGGAGACAACGCCGACAGTTTCCAAGATCAAGGATATTTCTGAATTTTTATATCAACATCATCTTGAAGATCTCAAAGCATTAGCTTTGAAGCTTGCCGAAAAAACGACAGTTGCTTATCATGCTCCATGCCATTTGTATCATGGACAAAAGATCATCGACTTGCCAGCAAAGCTTCTCGAAGTGATCGAAAATGCCGAGGTTACCTTGCTTGAAGAGAATGATATTTGCTGCGGCAGTGCCGGTACCTATAATATAGAGCGGCCACAAATGGGAGAAGCCTTGCTTGAACGAAAGATAGATATTATTAAAGCGAGCGATACAGCCATCGTAATGACAGCCAATGCCGGATGCCTTATGCAGCTAAAAAGCGGGACAGATCGCGGTAAAATGAAACAGCAAGTATATCATTTTATTGAGATTATCGACTTAGCCCTCGCAAAATAATTTAATAGCACTGGGCTGTAACTACGACCTTTGGAATGTGTTTTAAAAGCATCGGATGCAAGCGCTTACAGCCATATTGCCCGCCGGCTTCGAGTATCGCAAGCCCAAGCAGGCCCGGATCATTGTCCATCGCAACGAACGAGACACACCCGGGGTGTTGGCGCAAGAGACCACTGAAAAAGTGAAAAGCGACGTCGAACTGATAGAGGCCTTCCGCAGCGGAGACGAACGGGCGTTCGCCGACCTATACATGCGCTATAAGGCCGAGATCTATACGTTCTGTCTTCGGATGCTTGCCGGCGATACTGCCGAAGCAGCCGACGCTTATCAGGAGACGTTCATTAAAGTGTATGAGAAACTCCACACATTTCGTTATGGTGAGAACGTAAAGGGATGGCTCTTTATGATCGCCCGGAATGTGGCTCTGAATATTTACCGTTCGAAGCGCCCCGAAGAAACGATCGAGAATCATCCGTATCTCGAAAGTGCCGAGCGAGCCCTGTCACCCGATTTTGCCGGTGAACAGGAATCGCTCCGTAACTTACTCGAAGAAGCGATAGCAAAACTGCCGATGGAATTTCGCGAGCCATTTATCCTTCGAGAATTCGACGGCCTGGGGTACCCGGAGATCGCCGACATCACCGGTGCTTCACTAACATTAACCAAAGTTCGTATTCACCGGGCCAAGCAGCGGCTTCGTAAAATGCTTGCTCCGGTCATTACCGATGAAACCTACCGTTCGAACGGTCATACGTTCGAACTTGAGGAGGAAGTAGAATGACTGCCGAAGAACGAATATTAGCTTATCTCGACGGCTCGCTTAGCGAAAGCGAAAGTGCAGAGCTCTTACATCAGCTTTCCGTTAGTCCGGAAAAGCGGGTGGTGCTTGAACAGCATTTAAAGCTTGCCGAGCTTAATCGCTTAGCCCAAAAGCCGTTCGAAGTACCGGCGGAGCTTGAAGAAAAGATGCGTCGCCGCTTGCCGGTTGTTATTCCAAGCTCGAACGCAGCTCCGGTTGCCATTCGCCGCGGTGCCATTGCCTCGTTATTGTTACTGCTTCGCAGTTATCCGACTCGCTTTGCCATTGGTGCATTAGTTGTTTTGATATCAGGTGCTGGTGCCTATTTGCTTTCGAATAACCATTCCGGAAATACCGATGCATCTTCAACAGCGATCATTTCACAGAATATAAATAACACTGCGCCTTCTCCGCGTGGCACGACAGCACCGGTGGAATCAAAGAGTGCAACAACAACTACTACAAATACAAACGAAACGGCTTCAGAACCGGCCACCAGAAACTCCGCTCGTTCAGCTACAGGTATTACTCAAAATACATCTTCATCGTCAACGAGCATATCTAATACAAGTAGTATATCTTCAAAGCTACTGACGAATCATTCTTCCACAGCAAGCCATCGGTCGCTTAAGAGTGCGAAGATCGTAACGCCGATAGTAGTTGATAGATCGAATACGACGAGGGTCGGTCAATCTACGACTGATCATGTAAACTCGAACAACGTTGCGAATCTGAATGCAAGTACCACCGATGCACCGCAAACTTCTTCAATCGGTGTCGTCGAAACGGCCTCGGTGCAGTCGCAGCCGATTGCTGCTATCTCACAAGGGGACATCCGCGAGCGT
>DASTAO010000439.1:0-4149 GCA_035712525.1 Kapaibacterium sp. (SeqCode) | reverse complement strand
TGTTGGCGGGGTAGCTCAGTTGGTTAGAGCGTCGGAATCATAATCCAGCCGGAGGCCCATAACAAAATGCCGACAACAGTCGGCATACAAAAGGGAGATCGGTACTAAACATATAGAATTGATGTTGGCGGGGTAGCTCAGTTGGTTAGAGCGTCGGAATCATAATCCGTAGGTCGTGGGTTCAAGTCCCTCCCCCGCTACAGAATATAAAAAACGGTGAAGCCCTGCTTCACCGTTTTTATTTTAGGACAGAATTATTACCTGCGAGGCCTTTATTTCGTCACTTCGATAAGTCGGGAAATAACGGTATCATTCGCCGTTACACGCAGCAGATAAGAACCGGCTGCCAGATGAGTCCCATCAAGTGGAAACCTCATTTCACCTGTCGAACTACCCGAAAATAATGTCATCATCTTTCGCCCGGTAATATCAAAGAGTTCGACTGTAGTCACGACCTCTTTAGTTACTGAAGAAATGCTCACCGTGCCTATGCGTGATAAAGGATTTGGTAAAACGGAAACGGTCATGGCAGAAGACCGGATAGCGTTAGGCTCTGTTGGCACATCAGCCATCGGAACACCCAAACTCTTCCTAAAAAAACCCGCTCCCGTTATCCCGTTCGCAATTGCCAAAACAGTATTCGAATCAGGGAAGAGGAAATCGGAAAAAGTTAACGGTTCAGGATAAACGGCAGGATGTGGGACCTTCTCTTTTTGCCAAGTTTTCAGTCCGTCATGGGTCATCCATACGCCGTCATACCGAGTGCAGATAAATCCGACAGTATCGTTCAGGAATTTAACACCAAAGAAAAAATTGTTGAAGGCTGTAGTAAACTGGATCGCTTGCCAGCTATCGCCGCCATCGGTTGTCTTATAGATCACCCCACTATCAGAAGGAACATAGCCGATCTTCGAGCTCGTAAATTGAACACTACGGTTATTGATACCGGGAGAGTTCTTCATTGCTGCCCAACTCGATCCGCCATCGGTTGTCTTAAACAACAAGGAGTGATTGTTGCCGATGGAATATTGACCCTTGGGTGTATTAAAGATCGCATCGGTGACGGTCAGGTTTGCATAGGCAGTTGTACTGTCAAAGGCCTGAATTTGATTGATGCCTAAAAACCAAGGTCTGCTTGCCGGAGCGTACGGAGTAGTTCCGTCGTAAGGAATAACACATCGTTTCCAACTTACCCCGTTATCCGAACTATGCCAAATGACAGTATCGCCGCCAACATAACACATCGAATTCCAAAATGCAGTACTCACGAAACCATGTTTCGGCGGGATAAAATTTGTATCTAATTTCGGATTGATCCAGGTCGCCCCCGCATCGGTTGTTCTTAGCCAATCGAAGTTATTGGAGTTGATAAGGAAGCCAGAATCCCTCGAAGTAAAATGCAAGCCCATGAAGTCAAGTTCGGTCTGATAATTCTTCCCATACCAAAAAATTCCTCCGTCGGTTGACGTAACGGGGATATCTGCCATGCAATGCATGATGCCGTTTCCGATAGCTTCGATCGGCCCGCGCGATGAGCAACAATTGATCGGCAGCCAATCTTTATAATCACCGGATCGCATTATTAGGGCCTCATCACCGACGGCAACAGTACCAAGGATTGGATCGGAAACCGCGCGATGGGTAACGCCAAGATCGATGATATGATCGAGCAGCGTAACACTAAGCGTCTTGCCAAAATTAGTCGAGTGGTATCGCTGGCCGTTCGGTCCGAGAGCAACAAACTCCGAGTCCCCGGCAAATAATACCACTCGTAAGTCTGCTGTAGTATTGCTGGGCATGATATGGGTTGTCCAGTGCTTTCCTGAGTCGATCGTTGTGTAATACGCTCCCGATCCGGTTATTGTCCCAAGGTTACCGTGACGAAAGTCAATGGCATAAAAATTAATAGGCCGGTTGAAGATGTCAAACGGATTGCCGTTCGAGACATCGATGTAATTCCAGCTCAGCCCGGAATCAACCGTTTCCAGTATCGTAGCAGTATCGCCTAAGGCATAGCCATGGCGCTCGTCGGTAAAATAGATCCGGTTGATTCGGACATGGCTTGCCGGTGCTACCAGTTTCCAGGAAATATTGTCATCGGCCGATCGCCAGATGTTTCCTGCCGTATCGCCGACAATGATCGCATTCGGCAAGTAACATGCACACGTAAGGCTTGTCTGGTCACCCGGCACAGGGAAGTAGTGCCACGATATTGCTCCGTCGTTCGAAACCATGGCAAGATTTGTTCGGTCGGTAACTACGCAATGAAGCGAATCCTTAAACGCAATATCAGTTAGACAGAGTGTGTCGTTAAGTTCATACCGGCCCCATGAAGTGCCGAAGTTGGTGGAATAATAAAGGTAGCCGTGCGTGGTCGTTGCAACGAGGCGGTTTTGAGATTGGCGTGCCATAGACGTGAAGGAGATCAACCCGCACATTTCCCATTTTGAGCCATCCGGTGCTTTTTGTGCACTTGCTACAACCGGTATAGCTAATAGAACCGCAAGAAATAGGATATAGATACGAATCTGCATGACAAATCGGAACATCAAGTGAATGCAGTCTCAAAACACAGCAACTCTCTCAGAGTTACAGTACGGCAGAGTGACACCTTGTTCGAATTTTATTGTTTGCATTTCCTATGGTGTACGGTAAGAGATTTTGTGTATCACTTCTGGTAGCTGTCGGTATTCTTTCTGCGGTAGCGCAATGGGCTCCTGCCATGCGCCCTTCGGCAAAGTATGATAAGCTGCCTTCGGACTATAAACTTCAGTATGATAGCCTTAATATTACAACGGCCGATAATGCCCGGCTTACCGGATGGCTGTGCAAACCAGCGCTGGTAAAGAATGACTCGGTGCTGATCATCATGGCTTCTTCAGATGGTGGCAACATGAGTGGCAATTTACCGATGGTAGATGGATTAGTAAAAAACTTGGGAATACCTGTACTGATGTTCGATTACCGCGGCTATGGCACGAGCGATAAGATCGTCATCGACACCGATATGCTTGCCATGACCGAATTCACCATCGATATTTTTCAAGCAGTACAGTGGGCTATTCGCGATCCGCGTACCAAAGGAAAAAAGATCGTCATTTATGGCAGATCGATGGGCGCAAGCCTAGCTATTGTAGTTTCAGGAGTCTTCGGGGGAGTCGATGGCATCATTGCCGAGAGCCCGTATGTCACTCAGCAAGCTCTGACCGATATGATATCGCAGCGGAACAAGCAGGCAAATATTAAGCGGCAGATCGGTTTTATTAAATCTTCCTTGCTCGAGCCGATTGAACTTGCTTCGAGATGTTCAGCTAAATTATTATTACTTCACGGCCAAAATGAAGAGGTTATTTCGACAGATGACATCTATAAACTCTACACGGCCTATAAGGCACCTAGCAAGTCTCTTTGGATCGCTGCCGATACGCGGCATCTTGAAATTCCCTATAAAGAAACGGCCCAGTTCGTCACGGCAGTGTATACCTTTATCTCATCATTGTAATAACTAAAAAAAGCACACAGCTACTGTTACCTCCATTACTATTACTCGTAAGGATGCCCATGTGAGATGAACTACCGCTTATTAGATCACCGCACTTCACCGCTTGGCAACGCGTATCTGCACGATGTTTATGAGCTTTCTAATGATCGAGTACACGAGAGCATCTATTGCTGCATGCCCGACGGAATGCTTGGCATAACCGTCATACTAAACGGCGAATGCTGGATCGATACGGGTGGTTGCTGGGAGAAACAAGCCGTGGGTAGTGTCTATGGCCTGATCACCAAGCATCAGTTCATAAAGATGGGCCCGGGCTACCGGGAGATAACTATCGGCTTTTTACCTCACGTCTTTCAATCGCTTACTTCGGTGAGCATGTCCTCGCTCTTAAAACGCAACGCGACAGATCTGTTTTACTTGTTCGACCGATTCGTCGTTGAGCAGTTGCTGACGCAGTTAATGCTCGCCTCAAACGACGCTGAAATACTCGCAGCCATCGATGCCTTTATTCTCTCAACTCGACGGGATATCGTACCTGATCGTAGAATTTCCGAAGGTTTTCGGCTCATCTCGGCATCGAAGATCAATCAGGTTTCCGATCTTTCATCGGTTCTCGATCTTTCGACGACCGGCCTCAGAACACTCTT
>DASTAO010000438.1:0-3386 GCA_035712525.1 Kapaibacterium sp. (SeqCode) | reverse complement strand
ATATAACCAAAGCTAGTTTTTCTAAGGATGGTAAGCGTTTTGCTGTCGGGCTAGCCGATGGAGAACTTCTTCTCCTTAATACCACTACTTGGACAATTTCCGATACTTTAACGCCGGCTTCGTTTCACATAGGATGTTTTGCTTTTCACAATAATGAAATATTATGTGGTGGCTACTCTAGGAACATATTACGCTTGACTCATAATGCCACAGTTGCTGGTTCAATTGATAACAGTCCGTCGGATTATGTTACCTCGCTTTCATTCTCACCATCAGAAAAATATCTTGCAATTTGTGGCAGCAATTCTCATATTTTGAGAATGGATAACAATCTCAAACTTACGATCCCATACCCACCCGGAGGAGTCAAGGTAAATTTATTCAATTTGAATAACATCCAATTTACTACTGACTCTTCATTTTTTTACACGGTTGAATCTACTGATGAGTATGGGTATAATCATGAATATTCATTAAATTGTGGAGAAATACATAACGATACTGCCGAACGAATTGGATATGATATCACTAATGATCATTTAGGTCAAGCCATTCTTATTCCCGGAACAGCCTACTTTGCTGCCTCAGATACTATTTATGGACCTATCTGCGGTGGTGGTAGCCGTGAATTTAGCTTAAGATCGTTTCGAGGTGCAGGCTCAGTATTTAATACTGACGGTACAAAAATGCTTACAGTGTTAAATGACACTATTTTTCTTTGGGATGTAACTACTGGCTTACTTATCAGAAACTATGTTGGCGACGGGGCTACTATCGGATCTCCAGTAGGGTTCTCAAATAACGGCATGTACTTTTTTACTGCCGGCCATAACGATTCATCAATTCGAGTGTGGGAAGTAGCTTCTGGTATCAATACCAAAACCTATAAACCATATCTTTTAAATCCAAGTGTAGCTCGCCTCACACCTGACGGCCAGCATATTGTAGTTGGCTATGAAGATGGCACAATTCTCATGCTCGATGTTTCAAAGCCATTATCGGTAGGGCAAAAAAATGATTTTGTTAAACATAGGCAGGCTATCATTTTTCCTAATCCATTTCCTGATAAAACTACGATCAAATTGCCGGATGATTTTTCGAAAGGTATTGTACAGTTGTCATTATATAATATTCTCGGCTTGAAGGTAATGGGTGAGCAGTTCGAACAGGGGGAACATTCTATGGTATTTGACCGTAAGAATTTGCCCGCCGGTATGTATCAATATCGGATATCGAATATTGCCGGTGAACTTCTTGATGGGAAATTAGTCATAAACTAACTTGGAATTAACTATCCGACCAGCCACCCACTCCGACATCCCCAACCTCACCGTCCTCGGTCAGCAGGTTTGGATCGCTACGTATGCTGATGAGGGAATTCGGGATGAATTTTCTAAGTATGTTCTGGAGCACTTTACTCCCGCCAAGGTCGAAAAGGATCTAGATGAGCATATCTGGTTTGTTGCTGAATCTGATGGGCATCTTATCGGATATGTTACGATCTATATTGAGAATAAAACGCCGCAATGTGTACTTGAACTTAGCATTGGCAATGTACCTGAAATAAGGACGCTCTATGTTCTTGAGCGATTTCTTGGGCAGGGGGTTGGATTTCAGCTTATGAATTATGCTGAGGAATACTTAAAACAGAATGGCTTTCATAATGTTTGGCTCGATGTCTTTAGCGAGAATGATCGGGCAATTCGGTTTTACAAGCGGCAGGGATATAAACAAGTCGGGAGTACTTATTTCGAAGAGACGGGGCCACGCTATGAAAATTATGTAATGGTGAAGGAATTTGTCTGATCATTACTGAAGCACGATAAGTTTTGTTGTGGCAATTATCCGATCATTTTCGATCAGTTCGCCAACGTAGGCACCGGCAGGAATGTTATTAAGAATTAGTACTCCATCTTGTTCATCTGAAACCCTGTCGATTCGTTTAACGGTATGGCCTCGGTCATCAAATAGAATAAATATCGCTTTATTAGACTTCAACGGTGGGTAATGAAGTGTAGTGCTTTCATAACAAGGATTTGGAGAACACCAAACCGGTGCAGGAGTGTTATTGAACTGAGATTCTGTAACTCCCGCCATCACGACAGGCTCAGTGGTCCGGAATATTCCACCCCCATTTGTCAACGCAATAAGATACTGATTACGGTCGATCACAACCGAAACAATATCGTAATCTGAGAAGATCGATCCAGAGATCGTATCAAAAAAAGAGGAACTGCCCAGAGCCGGAAATCGAATGATAGTACCCGGCTTGGCAGTATAGAGATATAAGTTGTTCCGACGATCGCATTCAATTCCGTTCGGATATTGAATGGAGGTAAACCCGTTGCGTTTAGATATGTCCGAACTAAGTAGATTTACATTATATAGAAAGAACGGTACATCTATTCCACTTACTATTCTTGCATTATTTAGACTATCGATCGCCGCTACTTTTGGGATAAATTCTTGGGATGAAATAATGGTATCTGCTTTAGCTAACAATTTCCATGAGCTACGGTCAGCAGATAATTTCCGAAAACCATTGTCAAGTAAATAGATACTGTTATTTTTATCTTTAAAGAAGTGTACAGGCGAAAATGAAGTATTGGTAGTAATCCCCGGGAGCTCTTTCCACGTATCCCCGTCATTCGACGAGCTAAAATATTGATGACCTTTTCCATTATAGGTAATTTTATAGACGAAGGAATCCGGAGTGGATAGCAGTTGGATAGTGCGAAGGGTAAGAGGATCATCGATAGTATCGCCCCGCATCCAATGTTGTCCGTCATCATGAGAGCGATATGTCTCATGTTCCGAAGAAGAATAGATAAGTGTCTGTGTCGGTGTGGTGGTGAGATCACTATAAGAATCAAATCCAAATGAAGCAGTCTTCCGGACATAATGATCAAAGAAAATCGGCTCCCAGCTTATCCCTTTATCGGAAGAACGAAAAATATCGGATCCTTTTGTGCAGGCATATAATGCACCATTGGCAGTGTCAATGCAGTTAGTAAAGGCTGCCGGGGCGGCGGATACAACCCACTGCTTCCCACTATCGACCGAACGGTAATAACTGCTTCCATCAGTTATTAGAAAAAAATCAGAGCGAAGAAGCATTGATCTGGGCGTGACCGGCAGGGAGAACATCTCTTCCCAGGATTTTCCACCATCATTGGTAGTATAGCATTTTTGAGAAGAGGCTGCATAGACCCGCCCATCGAATACTGTCAAATAGGATAGGGCAATTCCTTCAACTCCACCATTACCAAGATGCCAATCGGTAGAGCCGCCATCAGTCGAGTAAAAGATTCCTTTGTCCGTAGAAACATAAATATGTTGCTTGTCGAGACATCCCACAGAATAAATGGCACTAACCAGAGTATCGA
>DASTAO010000437.1:0-4889 GCA_035712525.1 Kapaibacterium sp. (SeqCode) | reverse complement strand
GTCTTTGCGGTGCCAACGAATAACGAGCAGGAAAAAGAGATGATCCGCAAAATACTTTCCGATTGCGAAGCTCGAGACTTAAATTATTTCGATACCTGGGTCGTCGAGGCGCTCGAAGCTGCATAAAGCTTTCTTCCCCGCTTAGTAATCGTAGCCGTTACCCTATGATAGCGGCTACTTTTTTGTTTAAGAGTTGCGATTCTTTCCCGAACTCATTTTCCCCTGCCGCGTTTACTAACCTATTCAATTCTTGACGTAATCATGCATCGTCGAATATTTCTTAAAGGAGCCTTGGCTGGTACTGCTTTGGCAATTGGCAGTCTGGATTCCCGCCTTGTGAAAGCAGCCTCGTTCTATGCACCGCTTGATACTCCGCTTACCAAACCTGGCAAAGACCAGCAGAATCTTGCCGATAAACTCATCTCCTATGCCAAGTCGCAGGGCGCAACTTATTGCGATGTTCGCATTTCGAGATATGCAAGCCAATCGGTCAGCGTTCGTGATAATGTCGTGCTTGGTGTAAGTGATTCCGATTCGTTTGGCATGGGTGTTCGAGTAATAAAAGACGGTACCTGGGGTTTCAGTGCAACTCAGAACGTGACCGAAGCTCAGGGAATGCGTGCTGTCGATGAAGCAGTACAAATGGCTTCTGCAAATTCCAAGCTCCAATCGATTCCGCTTGATCTTGCTCCGGTGACTCCGGTGACTGCCGAATGGAAAACGCCGATCAAGAAAAATCCTTTTGATGTTTCGTTCAAAGATCGTGCGGAATTTTTGCTTGGTATCCATTCCCTTGCCAAAGCGGTAAATACCAACGGGAAGAAATTGTTTATCAATTCGAATCTGTCGTCGGTTCGTGAAGAAAAATATTTTGCATCGAGTGACGGTTCGAAGATCTGGCAGGAAGTTACCAGGATCGACCCTTCGACTCATGTAACAGTTGCCGATCCGGCAAAAAATGAATTTGCCAGCCGTGGCCTCTTCGTCCTGCCCCAAGGCAGGGGCTATGAATATGTTGAAGAATATCCCTATAAAGATGAGATCGCTCAAGCTGTAAGTGAGGCCAGCGAGAAGCTCGTCGCACCAAGTATCAAACCCGGCAAGTATGATCTGATCTTGCATCCGACACATCTGTGGCTGACGATCCATGAAAGCATCGGCCATCCGACGGAGCTTGATCGTATCATGGGCTACGAAGCTAACTTTGCCGGTACCAGCTTTGTCAAGAAGGATGATCTTAATAATCTTTCTTATGGAAGCAAGTATGTTAATATCGTTGCCGACCGTACTCAGGAAGGTGCCTTGGCAACAGTCGGATTCGATGACGATGGTGTTCCGTCGCAATCCTATGATATCATTAGGAAGGGTGAGCTTGTTGGTTTGCAGACGACCCGGGAGCAGGCGAAGATGATCAACGAGCCGGCATCTCGCGGTCAAAGCTATGCTCAAGGCTGGTGGAGTGTTCCGTTTCAGAGGATGCCGAACGTCAGTTTGAAACCAAGCGAGACTAAAAAGTCTCTTGACGATCTTATTAAAGAGACTGATCATGCCTTGCTGATAAAAGGGAATTCGAGTTATTCGATCGATCATCAGCGTTACAATTTCCAATTTACCGGACAAGTTGTTTATGAGATCAAAGGCGGAAAGATCGACCACATGGTTCGCGACGTTGCTTATCAATCGATGACAACTGATTTCTGGGATCGCTGCGATGCGGTCTGCGATCAATCCGAATATATGCTTGGCGGTGCGATGAACGATGGAAAAGGTGAACCGATGCAATCGAATCCTGTGAGCCATGGCTGTCCTCCAGCTCGATTTTCTAGGATCAATGTGATCAATACCAGAGCTCAGGCAGCGAATGCGAAAAGCAATATGATCGATTACGACGAATAAGAGAAAACCTATTGCTTCATAGTTCATAATTCGTATTTCATATTTTCTTATGGCAAATCAGATTTTATCAAGCGACGAACTGGAATCATTATCCAAGAAGATCATTGGCTTCTCGAAGGCCGAGTGGTGTGAAGTTAGTTTGGAAAGTGCAAAGCGGTCGCATCTCAGATATGCAGCGAATACCGTTACGACAAGCGGCTCGAATCTGAATACTTCGGTAAACATCACCTGTGCCAATGGTAAGAGAACCGGTTCCGTCTCGACGAATGACCTTTCCGACGATGGCCTTTCGCGAGCCGTTGCCAGGGCCTTGGAAATTGCGAAGCTTTCTCCGGAGAACGACGAGCTGATGCCGCCGCTGGAAGCGAAGCAATCCTATCCTCGTTCGGCGCAGTTCGATGAATCGAGTACCGACGACTCCTATACTGCCGGTGAAAGAGCCCGGATCGCCGAGCGTGCCATCAAAGAAGCCAGAGCCAGAAAATTTGTAACGGCCGGGTTTATCGAGACAGCAATTACCGGATCCGCATTCCGAAATTCGAAAGGATTGTTCGTTGCCGACCAGAAAACCCGAACCGTCTTCTCGACGACGATGCGTTCGGATAACGGCAAGCAAAGCGGTTGGAATAAGCGGGCATCTCATAGCATTGCAAGGCTTGATTCGGATCGTGCCATTAATAAAGCTGCCGAAAAGTGTACTGCCTGGAAGAGTCCGTATGAGATGGATCCCGGTGTGTATAAAACAATTCTTGAACCGAGTGCGACGGCCGACATGATTCAGCAATTTATGTGGTCGCTTGATGCTCGGAGCGCCGAAGAAGGCCGCAGTCCGTTCTCCAGGCCGAATGGCGCAACTGCCATCGGCGAGCAGAGCCTTAATCCGAAAGTTAGAATTTATTCCGATCCGAATCATCCGTTGGTTCCATCGAGTATTTACGAAGGCCGCGGCATGCCGACCGAGCAGATCGACTGGGTGAAGGATGGAAAGTTGGTCAACATGACTCGTGATCGGTACTGGGCGCAGAAGACCGGTAAGAAGGCAATTCCGGGACCGACGAATATCATCATGGAAGGCGGCAACCAGTTGCCGGAAGATTTCTTTACAACCATCAAAGAAGGACTGCTGATTACCAGCTTCTGGTATATCCGTGATGTTGATCACCAGACGATGCTCAAGACAGGCCTGACCCGCGACGGAGTCTTTTGGGTTGAGAACGGCGAGATCAAGAAAGCGGTGATGAATTTCCGGTGGAATGAATCGCCGATAACGGTTCTTAAAAATGTTGAAGATTTCTCCAAGCAGGTCGTAACCGCCCCAAGAGATGGCGACGACGACATGCCGATGATGGTACCAATGCTGCTCGTCAGTGGCTTTAACTTTTCGTCGGTGAGTGAAGCAGTATAGGAAATTAAAAATTAAAAATGCAAAATTAAAAATTATATCCTGGCCTTTTTTGTTTGGATGCGGCCTGAAATAAGGTTTATTCAAAATTTTGCATTTTTCATTTTGCATTTTTAATTTCTTGCAATGCATATCGCCAAACGTATCGATCGCCTCGGCACTGAAACCTCGTTTGTTGTTCTCCAAAAGGCCCGGGAGCTTGAGGCTCAGGGGAAGAATATTATTCATCTTGAAATAGGCGAACCGGATTTCGATACAGCGCCGAATATCATTGCTGCTGCGAAGAAAGCTCTCGACGATGGTTTTACCCATTATGGTCCGGCACCGGGTCTTCCTGAATTCCGGAAGACCATCGCCGAAGTCGAAGGCAAACGTCGCGGTATGGAATTCCAGCCGAATGAAGTACTGATCACCCCAGGTGCTAAGCCGGTAATGTTCTATGCCATCATGGCCGCCGTCGATCCGGGTGATGAAGTGATCTATCCGAATCCTGGTTTTCCGATCTATGAAAGCTGCATCGAACTTGCCGGTGGCATTCCGATTCCGTTGGTCTTGAAGGAAGAAAAAGGATTTCGGTTCGATATCGAAGATCTGAAGTCGTTGGTGACCCCGAAGACCAGAATGCTGATCATCAATTCGCCGCAAAACCCAACCGGTGGTATTCTCACCGAAGACGATCTGAAGGCTATCGCTGAGATCGCCATTAAGAATGATATCATCGTACTGGCTGATGAAATTTATGGCAGAGTTGTCTATGATGGATTTGTAAACCATACGATTGCTGCGTTGCCTGGGATGCGTGAGAGGACAATTATCCTTGACGGTTTTTCCAAAACCTATGCCATGACCGGATGGCGTCTTGGCTTCGGCATAATGCCGGCCGATTTTGCTGCGGTTTGTTCGAAACTCCAGACGAATGTTCCGAGCTGTGCAACAAGTTTCATTCAGATCGCCGGTATCGAAGCCCTGACCGGTCCGCAAGAGTGGGTAGATGATGTTGTAAAAGAATTCAAGAAGCGCCGTGATTTTATCGTCGATGCCTTGAATGATATTCCTGGTTTCAAATGTCATAAGCCCCTTGGTGCATTCTATGTGTTTCCAAATATTACCGGCACCGGGATGGATTCCAGAACCCTTGCCGATAAAGTCCTGTACGAAGGAAATGTTGCCTGTTTAAGTGGCACAAGCTTCGGTAAATACGGTGAAGGCTATCTTCGCTTTAGCTATGCCAACTCGATCGAAAATATCGAAGAAGGCATGAAGCGGATCAAAGCATTGTTTTAACGTAGCGCAGGCGTCTCGCCTGCACCCTTGAGACTGCACTACTCCTCAGGCGTTCTCCACCTGCGCAGAAGGAGGCGGGCAGGATGCCTGCGCTATGCGGCCATCCGTTCCTAACGTAATGATTTTATGAGCAACTAGCTGTGCACCCTCCTTCATCGCTCGCTCTTCTGCGGCAGTCGCCGTCACGACTTTCATCTTCTTCACCGACTTCTCCAATGACTCCGACGATTCCAACTCAGCGATCGAATGAGCAAGAAATGCGAGCTTCCCGATCCCACCATGATCGATCTGCCCAGCCACCGCATTC
>DASTAO010000436.1:0-4455 GCA_035712525.1 Kapaibacterium sp. (SeqCode) | reverse complement strand
TCGCTTTCTAAGCCAGCTAGTTTGCTTACTACTGTTGGTTTTTTCAAAGAACTTAATGCCCTTCCCGAATCGGTACGGATGACGAGTGCCTTTGCCCGATTACTCCATGAATATAAACTGAAGGCCGGCCCGGATGGGTATATCGATGTCGATGCTCGTTTAGCTTCGATCGAACAATCGAAAGCCGATCTACTGAGGGATGCAACGGCTTCATATAAATTAGCTGATAGCAAACTTCCGGTGTTTGCCGATGCCTGGCAAAATATTGGTCCCATTTCTTCGAACCCACCGGTTTCAGCAGGTTGTACGAAAGCATTAGTGATCGATCCGACCAACACCAATATCGTCTATGCAGGAGCTGCTGCCGGTGGTGTCTGGAAAACAACAAATGCCACAGCGACTACCCCAACCTGGACGGCGCTGACCGATTTGGTGATCCCGGATCTCGCCGTTGCTTCGATCGCGATTGATCCTTCGAATCCGAATACGATCTATGTCGGTTCAGGTGATCCTTCTGTTGCCATCGACGGATTAGGTGGAACTGGCCTTTACCGGTCCACGAATGCCGGTGGTAGTTGGAGCCGCATTGCCGTTTCAACTTTTTCGAAAACAGTCAATAAAGTATTGGTTCATCCGACGAATTCCGATATCGTGTTCGCCTGCAATTATGCTTCGAATAATGGATTATATCGTTCGACAAATGGAGGTACCAGTTTTACTAAAGTCTTCCCGACTTCAGGTTTTGCAAAAGGCGTTATCTGGGATATCATTCCTGCCCAAACCATAGCGGGAAAATTGATCATGTATATGGTTGAAGGAAATAATCCGGGTGGTAACCAAAGCGAATGCGGTGTGTATAAATCGGTCGACGATGGTGCGACCTGGGCGAAGATAACAACCGCCGGTTTGCCGAATGGCGATGAATTCGGAAAGGCCGCACTGGCGATACCGAAAGGCACACTCTCAACAGTATATTGTTTTATCGCCCTACCGGATGGAAACTTAAAAGGGTTATATCGATCAACAAACTCTGGAGCACAGTTTAGCGCAGTAACAGTCCCTTCGACAGTATTTAAACCAAGCGGTCAGCAAGGAGCGCAAGGCTGGTACGATCTGTATCTTGCCGCTACCCCGGGTTCGGCAACGAATGATACGCTGTTCATCGGCGGAGTCGAAGCATATCGTTCCTTTGATAAAGGATCGACTTGGCAAAGTTATAGTGATTATCAGAATCATTTCGATATTCATGTTGATCATCAGAGCATTGCCATCGATCCGATAAATCCGAAACGAGTATGGATCGGTACTGACGGTGGTGTCTATCGCACAACCGATGCGGGGCAAAACTGGAGCTATAAATCGAGTGGTATGCTTACAATGAGATCGTATCATATTGCTCTCGATAAGAGCGATTTCAAACGTACTTTTTCGGGATTTCAGGATCAGGGATTATGGCGAACCTATTCGGGGCAAGCTCCTTATTGGGCCGGGCTTGGTGATGGGTTTCAGCCGATCGTGGATCCGAGCAACTCAAATATCGTCTATGCAGAACAACCCAATGGCGATCTGGTAAAATCAACAAGCGGAGGCACGGCAGGTAGTTTTACCGATATTAATCCTTCGACGAACGAGCAAACTGAATGGGATACCCCATTCATGATGGCTCCGCACAATAATCAAACACTTTTTACGACACGAGTTCGATTATGGCGTACCCAAAATGGGGGATCGAGTTGGACGCCGATCTCAAATGATTTTTATAGCGGCTCGACAATTGAGGCAATAGGTCTATCGCCAGCCAATTCCAATGTGTATTGGCTCGGATATGGCGGTGGCAAAATACAACTCACCACCGATGGTGGTTCTAACTGGGCAGAGAAATCGAGCGGGATTCCGAGTGCTCTTGTCCGCTCGATCGTTTGCCATCCTACCAATGCAGATTTTGCAGTTATAGGGCTTTCAGCTACTTCTACGAATTCAGCCCGAGTAATGGTTACTACTAATGGCGGATCAAGTTGGACGAATGTTTCCGGAACGAGCGGCCACTTACTGCCTGGGACAACTGTGAATTGTGTTGCTCTTGATTCGGTCAATCCTGCAACGACTTGGTATGCGGCAACCAATAATGGAATTTACTACACGCTTGATGGTGGTGCGAACTGGGGAATTGCCGGATCAGGAATTGGGCTTGCCTCATGTAATGACGTGCAAGTTCATGCAAATAAAGTTACCATTCGTGTCGGCACCCACGGTCGTAGTTTGTGGGAAGCAAATGTCAATTTGCTGCCGGTCGAGCTTACCGGCTTAACAGCCATAAAAACTTCGAAAGGCACTGAGCTACACTGGAAGACCGATAGTGAAATTAATAGCTCAGGATTTTGGGTGCAGCGAAGCTATAATTATGCCCCGTTCGAAGACCTGACCTTCGTGCCAGGTGCAGGTACTTCGAATACAGTTCGCGATTATTCTGCTCTAGATACAAAAACCGATGCTGGCTATTATATCTACCGGCTTAAACAAGTTGATCTTGATGGATCGGAGCATATTTCGAATACCGTTGACGTAACATACGGTAATGTGTCGGCTTTACGGCTCGACCAAAATTTTCCGAATCCTTTCGTTCAGGGAGTCGCGACAACTCCGAGCACCCGCATCCGGTTCTTTTTACCTGAAAATGAGATCGTTTCATTAAAGGTCTATAATTCGACCGGTGTTGTTGTCAAGACACTCATCAACTTTGAATTACGAGCATCCGGCGAGCAAAATATATTTTGGGATGGCACCGATGGCTCAGGAACACCGGTTGCAAGTGGTGGATATTTCTATACGCTCGAGACAGAACACGATGGAAGCGTGACGAAGAAAATAATTGTGATCTCCCAATAAGCGTCATACTCATTTTTTACCATAAATCCCCAATAAAATACTGCAACTATTGGATGGAGTGGGTGTTGCACTTTAGTATTTATCTCACATTATTGAGGTGTTATATGAAAAACTTGGTTACTCTTTCTGTTTTAGGTTTAGGGCTTTTTGGGGCTGTTGAATTACAAGCCCAGACTCTTCCAAATAAGATTCTTATCGAAGAAGCTTCTAATGCAAGCTGCCCTCCGTGTGCTCAACAAAATCCGGTATTCGAACAATATCTGGATGAAATGACAGACAATGTCATTGGTGTCGTTTATCATGCTTCATGGCCTGGTGCGACCGACCCGATGTATTTAAATGATAAAACGCTGAGTACTCAGCGCATTACTTACTATGGGTTTGATAATATCGGTGTTCCTACCTGTGTTGTTAATGGTGAATTTGCGCCGCAACTCAACCAATCCTACCAAGGAGCTCCTGGTGATATCGAATCAGTCGATGGTGCAGTCCAAACAGCACTCAGTGTAGCCAGCCCGTATACTATTTCCGCTGAGCGCTTTACCCAAAATGATTCTGAACAGGTAAACATTACCGTTAACTCGAATACTACTGTCAGTAATGTCTATCTTCGAGTCATGGTAGTTGAAGGTGAGCATTATTATAGTAATGCCGGTACCAATGGAGAAAAGACATTCCATAATATTGTTCGCAAAATGCTTCCTACCTATAAGGGCACGAAATTCAGCCTTGATGCCGGAACGCCTAAGACATTCTCTTTTAAATATGCCTATAATAGTCAATGGACTACCGACCAGCTTAGTATTGTAGCGTTTGTTCAGTCGGATGTTGATAAAGCAGTTGGAGCCGCCGTAAGAACGGTTGATGCTCCGAAGCCTGGATTCCAAAGCGAAGTGAAGACCTATGCGGGTATTGCTCCGGGCTTTGAGATGCATGTCGTCGGGACACCAATGGGCTCACAAAAGATCAACTATACTCTTGGTGGTAATGCCCCAGTCAGAGTTACTTTTTCAATGGTAGATCTTTTAGGCCGTGAAGTACAGGCTTCGCGTACCGAGTTGACGACTGTTGGAGAACATTCCTTCGACATTCATGCCAATAATCTTGCTTCAGGAATGTATTTGGTTGTTGCGAAGACACCTGATGCTTTAGTGCAGGTGCCGGTTATGATCGGGCAATAAAATAATTACTTGAAAAGAAAACTCCCTTTTCAGGGAGTTTTCTTTTTTTTAAATGTCACTGTTACATTTGCTAGTACTTTATAACTGAAATACCATTCAGAATATAAGTACCAGAGGGTAATGACTCTAATGACAATTGATCGCACTCCTTACAGCTTTTAACTTCGCGACCAAGAATATCAGTCATCGTATAGTTGCCCTTTTTAAGAATATGAATCGTTGTTGATGCGGGGTTAGGGTAGAAGTGTGCCGGTTCTTTAGGGTGTTCGACGTCAACACTCTCCGCGCCTTCTGTTAATTTTGCAATGTAAGCGTCTTGAATGCCTGCCGTTTTAATAATTATATTTCCAAAAGCGATTGTGTCCTGATAATTACCGGCAAGATAAAT
>DASTAO010000435.1:0-5029 GCA_035712525.1 Kapaibacterium sp. (SeqCode) | reverse complement strand
ATACAAACCCCGATTCCGTCACCGCTTACCTTCATTACGAGCTCGGTGCATTCACTCTTGAACTTGCCAATTATTCCAATGCCGAGGAAGAATTGCTCGAAGCCAAAGCACTGTATGCTAAGCTCTATTCCGAGCATCATGAATCAGTGGCTTCTGCTCTTAGCCGACTTGCCGTTCTTTATAGCGAGCAAGGCCGATATGCCGATGCGGTTGCAGCAGCAAGCGAGCAACTAAACGACTACAAACTATCTTTCGGTAATGAAGACCGGTTTACTGCCTTAGCCGGCATAGCCGTTAGCGAATATAAACTCCAGGCAAAGGATATTATCGGAGCCCAGCAGCTTTCAACGATGTACCTGCCTATAATTGCCAAGGCATATCCCAAGCAAAGCATCGAGGCAGCACGATCGAAAAAACTCCAAGGCCTAATTACTTTTCTCAAACATGACTTTAAACAATCCGAAAATTTTTTTTCGGAGGCTATGAATTCGCTGCCGCCTGAACGCCCCGTACCCTCCTTACGTGGGGCCATAGAGCTTGAACGTGCCAGAAGCCGCTCGATCCTTGCAAAAGATAACGAAGCACTCGCTGATATCAAAAGTGCTATCATAGATATAACCACTTCGCGCAATGCCCAGACATTGCTTATTGCCAAATGCTATCTTATCGCCGGCAGTATTTGCGAAATGAACGACAAGATGGATTCCTCACAAAAGAATTATGAGCGGGCGCTCGATATCTATAAAGCTGCGACAAAAGAGAATTTTAGGTATTCAAGTGAGCGAGAGCGGTTGTCATTTATCCGTGATATTAAACTCAATAGCGGCAGAGTGTTTAGCACTGTGCTGCGCAGTAAACTGGTCGATCCGGCAATCGCATCGCTTGGGTACAACTGGCTTTTATTTCAGAAAGGATTATTATTATCGAGCATTCAGGCCATTCGCTCATCGAGTAGGAATGCGCGTGATACTTCTATAGTAAGGGTACTCGACCGGATCGCCGAACTTCGTTCGCGGCGCTCTGCTTTTGTAACGAAAGACAAATTACTCCTTCAAAAGCCCTATTACAATTTCGATAGTATTGATAAAGCCATTTCGACACTTGAAAAACAACTGGTTAAGAAATCGGCATCGTATACAAGATTCTCAGCACTGGGATCGGCAAACTGGTCGATCGTTCGCAACAAACTCTCGAACGATGATTGTGCCATTGAGCTTAGCACGTTCCCCTACTACGATGGTGAACGGCTAACCGATTCCAATTACTATGCGGCATTTCTCATAAAGAAAATAGATTCTCTCTACCCGAAAGCGATCAGCTTAGGCGCATCCGCAGGGCTTGAAGATCCGGCCGTCATTCATTCCTATAATCGCTACATCCGTGATTGCGATAACGAGCATAAGAAAGCGGCAAAGCAATTAACCAAACTACTCTGGTCTCCGCTTACTGAACCGATCGGCTCTGCAAAGACGGTCTATGTTTCTCCCGATGGTATTTATTCCCGCTTTTCGCTCGCTTCATTTCTGCTGGAGGATAATACCCTCTTGATGGATAAGTATAGTATCACAACGCTTGCTAATACCGCTGATCTTTTGCGCGATACTTTTTCGTATTCACCGACGATCGCCATTGTTGCCGGCGCTGATTTTGGGAAGATCGTTTCGAAGAAATCATTACCAGCTCTGCCCGGTACACTAACCGAAGCAACTGAGATCGCCTCCGTCTTTACAAAAACGAATTGGCAGGCGACTTCTCTTACCTCCAAGGCGGCGAGCGAGCAAGCGATCAGGGCGCTACATCATCCCTCCATATTACATATTGCCACGCATGGGAAATTCAAGCCAAGCGATTCGGAAACTGCTGACATAGACGATCTTCTACAGTCATCGCTTTATTTTAGCGGGGCCAATACAACACTCGCCTCCGGCAGCCGCAACCCTGAAAATGATGGTGTGCTTAGCGGACTCGAAGCTATGGACCTTGATCTCGAAGGGACTTCCCTTGTAACCCTGAGTGCTTGCGAAAGCGGGCTTGGTACGATCGAACCCGGCGAAGGAGTCTTCGGCTTTCCGAGAGCATTTCGAATTGCGGGAGCAAGTAACGTCTTGATGAGCCTGTGGCCAATCCCTGATAAAGAGACCGCAGAATTAATGGAGCTCTTTTATAAAAACCTCTCAGAAGGAAAACCGAAAGCAGAAGCACTTCGCGATGCCCAACGCTCTATGCGTCAGATCATTAAAAAGCGATACAATGAAGACCGCCCACAATATTGGGCTGGGTTTGTACTCTATGGATTTTAGAATTATTTACTCTTGGTAGAGTCAGGCATTGTAACCGGAGTTATCGGTTCTGCAACCGGAGGAGTACCATACTTTGCTATATAATCCGAATATTTAAAAGAAGCAAGCTTTGTTACGATCTGATCCTGAATATATTTATATCCCTTCACCCCACCATGCAGATTTTGCATCGTAATGAAATACGATGCCAGCTGCCCGTCTTGTGTCGAGACATATCCGGCAAGAGCGGTTACTGCATTTAAGGTGCCGGTCTTGCTTCTTGCATTGCCCCAGGCCGGAGTATTGATCATTCTCCCGCGAGTCGTGCCATCAATACCGGCGATCGAAAGCGTTTTTACGAAATCAGCATACATTTTCGGGCGGGTTCGAATCCCATGTAATAGATCGATCACTGTATTAGCTGTTGTGTGATTATCATGCGAAAGTCCGGAGCCATCGGCACAATACCCATTTGAGCAATCGACATTAATGACGTTCATCCATGAGTTGATCAGACGGCGGCTACGTTCGACCGGATTTGTGACACCTATATCGGCAACTGAGGAAAGCTTGCGAAACATTGACTCAGCAAGGAAATTATCACTTACTTTATTCGTAACCTGCAACAGATCAAGTAAGCCTGTCTGCTTTTCAATGAGCGTCTTGTATTCTCCATGCGTCTTCGGGGGTATGCCGGTCCGGGCGGTGCCGATTACATGAACACCATTTAATTCAAGCCGCCACTTTAAGAGCGAGGCCATCACTAATGGCACATTCTTGATCGGGACATTATAGTTGCGAACCATCCGAGCGGGAATCTGCCCGGTGATGGTTATGATCTGCGAGCCATCCTTTGCCTCGCTCGAAGACATGTGCAATGTATAGGCACCACGGCTTTTCGTGCGGACAGTCCTCGTTCTCGCCCGTTTACCCTTACCAACTTTTACTTTTTTAGTACTATAACTTGATGCTGCACTCGTCGATGCATGATTAACGATCTTAACGTTCGCTAATGGGGGTGTCAGCGATACATGAACTCCTGACCCTTTACTTGCGCCTGCACTAACATGGATCACAACGACATTACGGTCAATAAAGAAATTCGGCGATGAGGAAATGAATCCGGGCATTGCCTGCGATTCTTCTTCACCCATATCTTCATTGGAAATATCCCCGGTATTTTCATTTGAGTCATCGGCAACAATAGAGTCTTGAGTATCGGCCAGAGAATCACGAACGGCTTCGGGACCGATCGTTTGAGTATGCAGGGCAAAATATTTTTTGGCATCAGGGCTTAGTTCATCATCATCCGTTAGATCGCCGACGATATCCCCTTCCACTTGCGTAATTCCGACACCTTTTAATTGTTTTGCGATCTCATCAAAATCAGACACACTTAGCGTCGGATCGCCACTGGGCCGAAGATAAATATTGCCCACAACCGAAGCTCCATCAACCCTGCTCATTGGGGAGATAATGTCGAGCCGGGTACGGAAATAATAATCCGAACCTAATGCCCATAGCGTGGAGGAGGTAGTGAATAATTTTTCGACCGAAGCCGGCATTACCGGTAAGGCCGGATTGACGGCATAGATCGGATGCAGGGTATTATCAGGCTCATAAAAAACAACTTTGCAACTTGGAGTCATCCGCTTGTATGATGTAGCCGGAAGAATAGCCGCAAGTTCAGAACGCAATCCATTTAGTGCCGCTGCCGTATCGCAATTACAGCCGGTGTATGAAATATTTAAAGGGGTGTGGATCGAGTCGGGGTTCGGGGGCTGGCAGAAAGCGGCAGTGGTTACTCCGAAGATGCCAAGTAAGAGTGCTATATACAGTCGCAAACGCTAATCGTCTCCTTAGAAATACCAAGCGCATTTTCAAGAGTATTGTTCCACGTCAACTAAACCGAAATTAAAAAGCGATCCCCGACATCGTTAGTATCTGTTTCTAATCTGTCGGGAATCGCATCGCTATATTGGTGACCAATTATATGTCCTATTTACTGACAATCATAAAATGATAGTAAAGCATCGAGTTGCCACTGTTAAGAATGATCTGATACATCCCGGAAGCAATTGATTGCGGGAGTGTGATTATACTTTGTGACGCAAACCCCTCAGATGTTCCTGAAGCCACAAGTGCTCCCAACCCATTGTAGAGTTGATAAGCAATGCTTCCATCGACAATCTTTGAAGAAGCCATGGTTATCGGCTTACCTGGTGTGGCAGGGTTTGGATTGATGGACGTTGCCTCAATGGTAGTTACATCGGCAACCCCCAACGCAGGGGGATCGAGCACCTCTATATCGTCAAGACCGGCTTCGATGATATGGCCGGATTGAGGGGGTTGTTGGTCGGGATAGGTTTGTTTTGGGATAGTGCCGCTTGTAACGGCTCTTATTTTTACTGTATTGACAGCATTGCCGAGTACATCTTTTACCTTAAAGACAAATGGCTTCCAACCCTTTGTTGTGATCGTTGTACCGGCAGATGTATTAATCGGCTTATAAGATGTTCCGCCATTTGAAGCTGCGGATAGTTTAAATGGTGCTGTCCCTCCAAAAACGCCTTGATCGTTTGTGTAATAATACCAAAATCTTATCGCGGGTGAATTCATCCCCGACACATCGATCGCCGGTGAAACTGCGGTTGACGTTATTGATGCTGTTCCTGTTTCAATGGCGTCATCTGCACCGGTGAATACACATGATGTTCCATTTTGAGAATGGTCGCTATCTTGCTGGATGG
>DASTAO010000434.1:0-4435 GCA_035712525.1 Kapaibacterium sp. (SeqCode) | reverse complement strand
TCAAGGCGGGTAAGTATGGCAGAGGTGCCGTCGGCAAGCTGGCGATGATGGCGTATGAGGTGGTGGAGCTTGGGGAAGAAATGATGAATGATGAATTCGTGAATGATGAATCTCGTGGGGATGAGATGGAGCTTGGTGAGGCAGTTGTGGCGCCGAAGCCGCTGCCGGTAGTTGCGGGAGGCGAACAATTATCTGTTAGGAAAATCAAGGAGTTGGAGACTGTTTCTGCAGATGGAGGCGGGGTCAACCAGCTCGGGGTCAACCACCCCCCTGCCCCCCTCCTTCAAAAGGCGGGGGAATATGCTGTGGCTGCTTAGCCCTCTCTCCCTAGCCCCTCTCCCAAAGCTTTGGGCGAGGGGGACGATAAAATGAAAAAAAATTCATATTGGGGAAACAAAGGATTGGTCGTTGCGAATAACGGGCATTCATCTCTCTTGAAAGGGGAAAATTATTTATGAAAGTATTGCTTCGAATTTCTGTGCTTCTTGCCATATTGCAATCCGGTAATATGATGGCTAAAACAACTCGCATCCCGCTTCGCGATTTTTTTAAGAATCCGGAAAAAGCTGCGTTTCAGATCTCACCGGATGGTAATTGGATATCCTATCTCGCGCCATACGAAAAACGGCTTAACGTATTCGTCATGCCGCGTTCGGGCGGCGAAGCTGTCCGCGTTACCGGTGAAACGGCCCGCGACCTGGGCGGATATTTTTGGAAGTCCAGCGAACGGATCGTCTATACCAAGGACAAAGATGGCGATGAGAATTTCCATTTATTCTCAGTCGGCCGCGATGGAAAAAATCTTAAGGACCTAACGCCATTCGATTCGGTGACAGTTCAGATCGTCGATGGTTTGCAGGATATGCCGGATGAACTTCTTATCGGCATGAACAAACGCAATAAGGAAATCTTCGATGTCTACCGCATTAACATCAAGACCGGTGCGATGACCATGGCTGCCGAAAATCCGGGCAATATCACAAGCTGGGTAACCGATCACGACGGCAAGATCAGAGTTGCTTCGACAACCGACGGGGTTAGCACCACGCTTCTTTACCGCGCAACCGAGAAGGATGAATTCAAGCCGATCCTGACGACGAATTTCAAAGAACAGGTATCGCCGCTCTTCTTTACCTTCGATAATAAATTCATCTATGCCGCAAGCAACATCGGCCGCGATAAAACGGCGATCGTAAAGTACGACATCGCTAATGGTAAAGAACTGGAAGTACTGTATTCGCATCCGGATGTCGATGTCGAGAACTTAAATTATTCGCATAAGCGCAAGGTGCTTACAACGATCACCTATACCACCTGGAAGCGCGAACGGAAATTTCTCGATAACAAAACCGAGGAGATCTTCAAAGACCTTCAGGCAAAATTGCCGAATTATGAAGTCAGCATTTCCGATGCCGATGAAAACGAAACGACCTATATCGTTAGAACTTACAGCGATCGTTCATTAGGCTCGGCCTATCTTTACGAAGCAAGCAGCAAGAAGCTCACGAAACTCGCCGATATCAGCCCATGGATTGATGAGAACCAGATGTCGGAAATGAAGCCGATCAGCTATAAGACCCGCGATGGGTTGACGATCAACGGGTATCTTACCATTCCTAAAGGATCAAGCGGTAAGAATCTTCCGGTGATCATTAATCCGCATGGCGGCCCATGGTTCCGCGATAACTGGGGTTATAATCCTGAAGCTCAGCTGTTCGCTAATCGCGGCTATGCTGTGCTGCAGATGAATTTCAGAGGCTCGACGGGATATGGCAAAAAATTCTGGGAAGCTTCGTTCAAGCAGTGGGGCAAAACGATGCAGGACGATGTCTCCGATGGCGTTAAGTGGCTTATCGATCAGGGTATTGCTAATCCGAAGAAGGTCGCCATTTACGGCGGCAGTTACGGCGGATACTGCACTTTGGCCGGGATGACCTTCTCGCCGGATCTTTATGCCTGCGGTATCGACTATGTCGGGGTTTCGAATCTCTTTACGTTCTTGCGGACCATTCCTCCGTACTGGAAGCCGTATCTCGATATGTTCCACGAAATGGTCGGCGATCCTGAAAAGGATTCGGTATTGTTACGGGAAACGTCACCGGTATTTCATGTCGATAATATTAAGGCGCCGCTACTCGTCATTCAGGGCCGCAAGGATCCCCGCGTTAATATTCAGGAGTCGAATCAGATCGTCGAAGCTCTGAAGAAGCGTGGCATCGATGTTCCATATCTCGTTAAGGATAACGAAGGGCATGGATTCCATAATGAGGAGAATAGATTCGCAGCCTATGAGGCGATGGAATCGTTCTTGGAGAAGCATTTGAATTAGAAATTCAGCGCTATTGCAACCTGGGCGGCTGCACAGCAGCTGCCCGGGTTTTACCGGGGAAGCCGAGTCCGAAATCGGCATTCATCGGATAGGCTTTCCAGGTAAGGGTATCTAAGGTAAAAGCAACTCCGGGATATGTTTTAGCTACTTCGGCGCAGACATTGCTATCGCCTATAAAGACATGGATATCAGGCCGACGGGCAAGGGTTCGAATTACGGTATCAGCAGAAGATATCGGCCGAAATCCTCGTAAAGAATATAATGAATAGTCGTAATATTCTACGCGGGGGTTTACTAAATAAAGGATGGCATTCGTCGGCATCGTCTTGGCAGCTTCTACTGCTTGAGGCATAAGGATAGCCGCCTTATCGCCGAGCGATTTCATTGCGGAGACTTTGGAATCGGTAGCAATGGCATTACTGACAATAACAGCGATGCCGAGAAGGGCGATGCTTCGGAATACTATTCTCGATCTCATTCTTACAGTTTCGTAATAATATCCGAATGAGAGGCCTGCAAGTGCTGCGATATAGGGGGTAGTATTTCCGACATAAATTTCTCCGACGAGCGCCATGAGAAACACAGGAAATAAACTGCAAATACTTAAAACTATTAATGTAGCTACTATGCCTCTTTGCGACGATTTCCAAAGCCCATATATCAAAGCCCCAATGAAGGCAATAGTAAATAAGACAATGCCGGCAAGTACTATATACTCATGATAGTGAAATGACTTTAGGACAGCAACGCTGGACACTGGGAGTAGTGCCTGAACCGAAAACAGTACTGCGTTTTTAATGAGATTAAATCCAAAAGCGAATTCATAGGTACCGTTTCCAGAAGTAGGATTTGCTGCGGCTGCATTAAATCGTAATACTAAATAGATGATAAAGCATCCTGCATAAGGTAACGACTTAAGGATTACTCTTTTTGATCGATCGATCAGCGTTCCTTTTCGATCAAGAATAAACAGTATGAATGGTACAGCAAAGACAAGGCCAACACTAGTTTCTTTAGAAAGTACTGCTAAGAAAAATAAAGCGAGGCTTATGAAAAGGGTTGGTTTAGATCTATGCTCGGCTGCATCGGAATAATATCTGTACAATCCCCAAAGCGATGCGACAGAAAAAAATGTGCCCATCACTTGGGACATTGTATCATTCCCTTCTACTGCAGCAACAGCGCTTTGGGCAACAAGAAAAAAAATAGTGGCTGCAAACGACGCGGTAAGCGATTGTTTCCAATACCGTAATGCATGATAAATTATAAGTGTAGTCCCCGCATGAAATAGTAAATTGACAAGTCTGATTGGTAAGGTTTCCCAGCCCAAGTAAGTCTGAAATAGACCAAGCAACATTGTTTGTATTGGCCGATAAAATAGATTTATGGGGTTTTGATGAAAGAAGTCATGAAAAATAGCATCGCGGGGATTAGCAAATACTAGTTGAAAGTCGTCCCCAAAGTACGGAACCCGTAACCCGGTATGATAAACGCCAAGTGCGATGAGGAAAAAGAGAATGTATAAATAGAAATACTCTTTTTGGCGGGTCTTCATTGGCAGAAGCAAACAATTGTCTGAAGCTCTGAGTGCTACTTTGATTTTCGAACGACAACCATACTGTTCCCTGTTAAGAGCACTTTGTATCTCTACCTAATGCAGCCTGAAATCTCTAAATTACGCAAGCTATTACCCCAACGCATCGAACGTCTGGCCGATATTGCTTACGACCTTTGGTGGGCATCGAGCCATGAGGCTCGTTCAATCTTTCGCAAGATCTCAAGGCACGATTGGTGGAGAAGCGATCATAATCCCATCGTATTACTGCAGCGAATTCCAAGACATCGCCTCGATGAATTAGCTGTCAATCAAGAATTTCTTCAGGCTTATGATGCCCTTCTTGCTTTTTACGACATCGATTGCCAGCGCTCAACAAAATGGTACGAAAGCGAAGTTAGAAATTTTGATAGTGGGCCGATAGCCTATTTCTCTGCCGAATATGGTCTTCATTCAAGCCTACCCATCTATAGTGGCGGATTAGGAGTACTTGCAGGCGATCATGTCAAGACGGCAGATGATCTAGGGGTACCGCTTGTAGCTGTCGGGTT
>DASTAO010000433.1:0-8704 GCA_035712525.1 Kapaibacterium sp. (SeqCode) | reverse complement strand
GCCTTAGAGTTGCCGATCTACTGTTGGGGAAGTTTTTTTGAACAATAGCGACTGCCATTGTCACTTTGAACTCGATTTAAATAATACAAATATACTATATTGCACTGTATAAAAAACAGTAAAAGCCATATCCCCCTAAATATATCATCAATAATTTTCTTGAAATAGTCTTCTTATTAGCGTTTAAAATTGAAAAAATAATGCTTAATCGGAGGCAAATAAAGGTGGCTAACCTATGCCTTCCAGGTTGTATGCCAAGTTGGGGGAACGGCGGTACTATCATACAGGTTTAAGACTGCCCGTTTGCCGATGTGGCGGAATGGTAGACGCAACGGACTTAAAATCCGTTGTCCGTTTAGGACGTGCCGGTTCGAGTCCGGCCATCGGTACAAACAGCCTTCCGTATTATTATTTTTCCTTAGTAATCCCAAAGACGTTTTCAGCGTTTACTACGCCGCATGTCGTTACCACTTGTTGCAATCGTCGGACGCCCGAATGTGGGCAAATCATCGTTATTTAACCGCCTTGTCGGCCAGCGGATGGCTATTACCGAATCGGTTTCTGGGGTTACCCGCGACCGGATCTATGCCCAGGCCGATTGGGCAGGCCGAGATTTTCTGCTAATCGATACCGGTGGTATCGTCCCAGCATCCGAAGAGATCTTTGAGCGCTCTATCCGTCGTCAGGCGGAAATAGCGATCAGCGAAGCTTCGGTTATCCTTTTTGTCGTCGATGTAACGGCAGGTGTGCATCCGTTGGATGCAGAAGTTGCCTTGATGCTCCATCGCTCCGGGAAGAAGGTCATGCTTATTGCCAATAAGGTCGATAATGCCGAGCGTGATACGTTCCGAAGTGAGTTTTATTCATTGGGTCTTGGCGAGCCATATGCATCAAGTGCAATGAACGGCCGGGGAGTTGGTGATTTTCTTGATGAATTATTAAAGCTACTACCTCCTCCGGAACCTGAGTCCGAAAGCTCGGTAATGAAGCTTGCCATTGTCGGTAAGCCTAACGTAGGAAAATCGAGTTACCTGAATGCGTTGCTTGGTGAAGAGCGAGCCATCGTTACCGACATCGCCGGAACAACTCGTGATTCGATCCATAGCCAATATACGTATTACGGTCAGCCGATTACCTTGATCGATACAGCAGGTATTCGTCGCAAGAAATATATCGACGATGCGCTGGAATTATATTCTATCGTCCGGACAATGAAGGCCATCGAAGAATGCGATGTTGCCGTTATACTTATCGATGCCACACAAGGGGTTACCAAACAAGATGCCCGAATATTGAATGATGTCGTTGAGGCTCGTAAAGGTGCGATCCTTGTCGTCAATAAATGGGATGTGATCGAAAAAGAAACCAACACGGCAGCAAAATTTGAAAAAGAAATCAAAGACATGTTGGTTACTCTTGATTATGTACCAACCATCTTTATAAGTGCCTTAACCCATCAGCGGCATACCAAGCCGATCGATCTTGCGCTAAAGATTTTTGACGAACGCAAGAAGCGTATCACGACCGGCAACCTTAATGAATATTTGCTTCCTGAAATTGAAAAGACCCCTCCGCCGGGTGTACAAGGACGCGACTTGCGAATTAATTTTATTACACAGGTCAGGGCAGAGCCGCCGGTCTTTGCATTCTTTTCGAATTTTCCAGATCTTATCCCGGATAGCTATAAGCGGTTTCTGGAGCGAAAACTCCGCGAACAGTATGGCTTTGAGGGAGTACCGATCTCGATGATCTTCCGAAGAAAATAAGAGGTATTAATAAGTGCTATTTGATCTTTACAAGCTTTGTAAATTTCTGTGGTGCATTTTTACCGACTTCATCGTATACTGCCCGTAAGTAATAATTACCGGCTGGGAGTTTCTTCTTGCCTTTATCAGTCTCATCGAATGTAAACTCTGTTACGCCCTCAGGCTTAACGTCGTTGTTCGAATAGGTTTGTACCAATATTCCAAGGTCGTCGAAGAGCTGCAAGGTTACCCTTGATTTGTTAACAAGCTCCACCTTAAAGATCCAATCTTTTTTCTTCTTCGCGGGCTTAATAACAACTAAATCATTCTTCGGCAGCTTTGCAATATCTTCGCTTTTAAGTCCTTTTCCCTGAATCGGCAAGGTAAGCGAATCTTTGGTGCCGATGAGAGTCAAGTACGAATCATGATCACCAAGCGTATTCGGTTTGAAGCAAATACTAATAACGAGCGAGCCATTCGCCTGAATGACCATTGGCATCATTTGTGGCGATGGTGACGGAACGGCATAGTGCTCTTTATCGGCGACATACAGTTTTTTGATCGTCTGAGCGGCTGCAGTGGTGTTGGTTATGGTGACGTAAATGCACGATTGAACTCCAATGCTTTGAGCCCCAAATTTAACTTTGGTGAGATTAAACATGAATGTCGGCGGGGGCGGTGGAGTTTTCGGTTGGGCTACCGATAGATCGGTAATAAAAAAACTGACAACGGCGATCACGATAAATGGCCGTACTAATCTGCTCATTGAGGTAAGTGACATAGACTCAAATAACGTAATCCGCGCCAAAAAGCGTTCAAAATCCGGCATTGCATTGAACCCCGAGTGTGGTTTTCTTTGCCATTTCTGCCCCTATTGGATAGGAATATAAGGTTTCCGAGATACTGCCGGCAACTGAGAGAAAGCGGAATATGGAATACCGGCAAGTCAATAAATATCTTGATCCATTGCCGTATAACAGTGCATAAGAAGCATCATTCGGAAGATCAGGCTCTGAACTATAAAAGCGAATATTGAACGTGTCGGTGCGATAAAAACTCATCCCGACTCCTATGGTAAGTTGTGCGATCGGCACGTATCGTGCGCCGATTCCGATCATGTATCCTTGCTGAGTACTGTTGTCATTACTAAGCCAGCAGTACTTCAATTGAACTTTGCTTTTAAAGGTTGAACTAATATCATAGGTCCATAAAAGCTGAGGCTGCAGCTTTAGCTCAAGTAATGAATCCACAAGTAATGCATCGGTTTTCCATTGTCTGAGAAATTGCATCTGCGGTTCGAAGGATTGCTTACCCAATAGTAGTTTCGCTCCGATCCTTGAATCGAATGTTCGTTGATACAACCCATCTTCAGGAGCAGGATAACTATTTCTTCCAAAAATTCCAAAGCCAAAAAAACTTAGATATGGTGAAGCCGCGTAGGATGCTCCAAGATAATATCCGAGTTCATTCTGAGCATCGTCACTATACAATCCGAACGTACTTCCGAATGGCGAATAAAATCTTGGCGCGAGGTTATGATAGTTAGCCGTCAATCGTATCACCGGCGATAGATCATATTGTGCAGTAACTGCGACAGCCGATGCAGTACCCATATCTGAGATCGTCCGGCCATATTCACCACTTGCTTCGAGGTTACCGGTGACCGATGTAGCAAATAACGACAGCATTGAGTGATGCTGCCCGTAAAAATGAAAGGTGTTAGAATCCATGGCAACCGGATTGTCGAATTTCATCCGGTATCCAGCCATGCCAATTGAAAATCCATTATCTGAAGTGTCAAAGTTTGCGTAGGAGAGGACGGCGCCATGCATCGTTTGCCTGGCCGCATTACGTTTCGCGAGTTCAGTTTCTGTACGGTGATAATTTGAAAACGGCAACGATGTGATCCCGCTCGAATCAACACTGGCATCGATAAGCCTATCTGAGAAGAACACTGAAAGCCTCAGATCATCGTACTGCAATTCTCCTGCCGCTCCGCGAAAGAAGCGATATGAGCTTATCGAGCGATAGGCTTTTATTCCATCGTCTGCCGAAAAGATATTATGAGCCGACTGCTGAGAAGGATAACTCGGATATCCTCTGCTAAAAATAAGCCCAGCACCTTCATTCAATGAATAATCTCCTAATGTTAATTTGGAAAGTCTGAAGTCATCAAACAGTTGCTGACCTCTGCGCAGTGAAAGCGCAGCGCCGATCCGATCAAAAAAGATCGGCTCACCTTCATCCTTTGATTGTACGAAATAGAATTCAAAATCTTTTGTCGTTACTGATATCCTATTCGATATTTTTTCTGGCGAACCATGAAATGATCCGGTGCTATAATTTGGATCACCCAAGGCATCTGGATGGGTAATAATACTGCTATTGATCGATAGATGCAGTGGTGATGATCGGGAAGTAATGTTAGCTGCTGTTAGGTCGTCGAGATATAATTGTAATTGCTGCCCGATGGCTTGTATCTCGTCGTTAGTTAGTATGCGATCTAATATCTCATTTGGATTTGGTGCCGCCAAAGTATCGGTCGAATAAAGCGAATCCGGTACTTGTGCCGAAACTACGATCGGCAAGATGAGAAACAGAATGATAACTATATAGCCTTTTACCATCGTCCGCTGATGCCAAAGGTTGCGATCATTCCGAAGGTTTTATCGAAACGGGCAGCAATGTCGATGGCAAGCGGATCGTAGATAAGGCCAGCCCCAGCACTAATCGTGCCGGTATCGGTAGTAACCCCGGCGCGTAAGACAAGATATTCGACCGGTGTATAATCGGCTCCAATATGTAATGACAATCCTTCGGATCCTTCTTCTTCAATAACTGTATGAATTCCTAATCCAAGATCAAGCGGCCGGTACGACGCTCCAATGAGAAAAAGCCGAGGCCGCGGTTCATCAATACCTGATGTTAAGGAATAGCCACTACCGAATAGATTGGCGATCGAACCACCAATGGCAAACTCCTGGCCGATATCAAATGAGAAACCAAGATCGAATAAATAACTATGCAACGGTTGATATTGACTCGTGAAGGAAGTTGTCTCATATCGAAAGCGGGTACCAACTGATGCCGTTCTTCCACCGGAAAGCTGAAAGACTTTCGTAAGTCCGAACAAGCCATCTATCTCGGAATAAATGTCTGAAAAAGTTTTGTCGGATGCTCCGATAGCAAAGGAAAGATCGGCATCGGGTGAATAATATATTCCTTCAGCAGCGGCGCTATAGGCATCTTGAAGGCCTTGTTCGTTTGGAGTAACGGCAAGCGATAACCTGAAATTCCGAATTGAATCAGCCTGATCTAACGCAGGGTTGATGCTAAGTGCCCCTATCCTCGATCGAGTCAGATTAGAGGAAGCAAGCGAGCGAGATTCTGTAGATTCGAGATTGAGAAGTTGGGATCGGGAGGGACTTATGAAGAGCATACTGAGCAGAATGACAATGCCGAGTATGCGAAAAACCATTGTGTGTGGTGGGAGAAAAAATGCTTCCGGAGCTAAGCTCCGGAAGCGTTGATACACGGAAGTATTAGTGTCCGCCGGTCGGCACTGCAGCGCCACCAGCTTTCATCTGATGCTCGCGTGCAAGGTTTTTCTTGTAGGCGCTCAAGTAATCGACGAGCGATGCGATCTCTTCATCACCGAGCGGGCCTTTATGCTTCGTATGGAAAGCCGGCATGTTCGTATTGGCGATACCTTCGGTAATGATCTTCTTCCAGGATTCCGGCGTACGGCCCATCATCTCATCGCTGGCAACGTCCGGACCCGGCTTGTTATCAGCCTTCGAGCCATGGCAGATGGCGCAATCGGCTTCATAAAGCTTTGCACCTAGTTCGCCTTTACCCTTTTCGACATGGCAGCTTGCGCAGTTACCATCAAAAACACCGTCGAGATGCATCATCTCTTTGTGAGCGGTCTTTGATTTGTAAATATTACCATGAATGCGGAGCTGCTTTTGCGGCTCGACAACTGAATTCGAAACGACGGTGATCGTCTTCGTGAACGTACCTTCCGCTTTATTACGCGGATCGAAGGTGATGTTCAAGCGTGTCTTGTTACCCGGAGCAACCTTCTTCTCATCGAGCACGGCAGCAGTACAGCCGCAGGATGGATTAGCACTCATGATAACGAGTGTATCCGTGCCGACATTACTAATAATGAAGGTATCGACAGCAAGTGATTGCTGTTCGATCTTTCCAAAATCGTGATCGACTTCATTAACGGCGATCTTCGGGCCTTTAACCGTTGTATCAGCCGGAGTAAATAACCCCCCGAAGGCAGGAGCTATGTGGACACTACCTGAGGCAATGACGATGGCAAATATGCCAACAAGTGCAAGAATGCCGGAGGCGAAATGGTTACGTTTTTGATTCATATTCAAGCCTTTAAAAATTGTTTTTAAGGATGCTTAGTATAAATACTGTTGACGGAAAAAAGGTTCGCCCCAGCGAGTGATCGCCCAGGCTGAACCATTTTGGATCCCATCTTTTCTTCTTAAACTATTAAACGGGCAGATAGTTACAAATTCCTTAATAAAATGCTGTTTTTTGATGCCGTATCTCGGTTTCTCCGCCGAGCATATCAACCGCAACAACATCAAAGCGGCAAGCCTGATCGACCAATTTATTTATGTGATAATACCCTTTGGCAACGCGCTTTAATTGCTGCTGTTTGCGGACATCGACCCAATCTTCAGGTTTACCCCTGTTCGTATTTGTCCTGGCTTTTACTTCGACAAAAACAAGCTGTTCGCCATCCATGGCTACAATATCGATCTCCCCTACTTTCCCGTAGTAGAAATTCCGTTTGACGATCTTATACCCAAGAGTCGTCAGATATCGGCAAGCTTCTTCTTCACCAAGTTGCCCTTGGCCTTTGCTTTGAGATTGGATGGGTTTTGTGGGTTGCATCGGAGTTAGAAATATGGCAGTTTAGCCGGACTGATTGGCTGATAACTTGCCGTGACCGTAATGCTCTTCTGCCCATTAGAAGCTGTGGATACATAACGACTAACTCCGGAGCTATCTCTGATTGAAGGGATAAAGAGTCGCACCCTTCCGCTCGGCATCAACGCATAAACTTGAGCGCCACCATTGCCCGTCGGAGTAGGAAGTGCTAGCGACGTTTCAGTGTATTCATTATCATTGATCGGACTTGAAAAACCAAAATGATCCATACCTGTCGAATCTATCATATCGATTCGCTTGGCAAACAGGGTGGTATGAAGCCCAGTCAGTGTCAGCGTCGTCCCATCGAAATGTGGTGTAAAATACGTATTCGAATTTGAGACATCTGCTGTCGAGATAGCATAACCAGTACCAGTGCCGTTACCCCCTATAAATACGCCGGTATCGATCAAGACCTGCAATCCACCTAAACGCTCGGCACCGCTCCAACTAATACCTATGGAATCGTCACTTTCAACGCTGTCAGTTCGAATAGCTTTTACCCAGAACTTATATTCTCGTTCGATCGGAGGAAAAGTATTTCCGGGTACTGTCAGGGACGCAAATCGGGTTAACGAGCCGGGATTAAGTCCTTTAGCGCTGATCCTTCCTCCGGGTGGCTCAATAACATGGCTATTGGTTTGTGACGTATCCCGATATCGGATGATATAGCCGGCAAAATTTTGCTGAGACTCTGATTGACTTGAATCCCAAAACAAATTCACAATGGTCGCAGAAGAGCTCGAAGCGTAAATATTTTTAGGTGCCGACACGCCTCTCGAATCATACGTAAACGAAATATATGATTTATTCTCAGAATAGACCGGGGTGTCATTTGAAAACCGCTCCCCAAATACTTCTGCAGTATATCTCTTTAGTAGGGAAAGGTTATGAAATGTGTAACTTGTATCTCCAGGGCCGACATGAACCGAGTCCAATTCTTCGAGTGTGACATCCTCGCCTAGTAGGTTTGTAGAATCGATCTGTGAAGAAAACAACTTTACAAAATACCCCTTAAAATTCTTCTGCAGATCGGTCGTCGAGCGATTCCACCTAATCTGAACGTCTGTCGTATTAGTGATCGCTTTATAGTATGTTAAGGCAGGAGCAAATACTAACTGTGGCACCACCGTCGGGCGATCGACATCATCGCCAAGGCACCCAAAGAGCGTAACCGAGAGCAGGAGCAGAATACCAATTTGCTTTTTCATTCTTTAGTACAATGCGAAATAGGGGTGCACAGTTTCAGCTGCCAATAAAGAAAGGAGGCAAAAAATTCTTCCCTGAGATGGGGTCGTAACTACCTTATTTTTCATCATAACCGGTGTACCCCCCACCATAAAATATCCTATAATTGAAAGAGCCGGATTGTTCCGGCTCCTACGAAAATACTTGCTGCAAATATACGAAATATTTTCGAAAATACCAAATCAAAACATCATAAATATTTGATATGTTGATAAAATGTTTATAACATTTTTAGGCTTTAATAATCGTCATTCTGAACGGAGCGAAGCATAGGGTAGTGAAGAATCCCTTGAGGTTTTCGCGAATGATAAAGGCGCCTGAACGTTAAGGGATTCTTCGCCCGCTAAAGCGAACTCAGAATGACGGTTTATTTCCCTTTACCGTCCTTCTTATGCTTAAAGTACTCAACCTGACGCAGCCGTTCTTTTGCTTCTTCCTTGGTTTTATAAGTACCCATATTGCGATGATTCTTTTCCGATTCGACCCGGTATCCTTCTTTTACTTTCTTGATCATATCATTCTCCTTTTTAGTAGGCACCTGTGGGAAGTAGGAGCAAAAAAAATGCCAGCATATGCTGGCAAAATTAGTGCGGAGGGCGAGGGATTCGAACTCTCATAGCCTTGCGGCCGGCAGTTTTCAAGACTGCTGCAATACCATTATGCGAGCCCTCCGGTCTTGGGCAGGCACTGTAACTCACTTCTCTTTGGGGATGTTCCCAAGGGTCAGTATTGGCAAACCAGATGGTTGCTAT